>JAGPCI010000227.1 GCA_018058165.1 Bacteroidia bacterium | reverse complement strand
ATACAATAGACAGGCATAACCAACCTGTTTTTTTTCTGTAAGCCTTTGATTAGTGTAACATAAACTTTTGTTGTGCTACTTCTTTACCATTAATTACTAGGGCGAATACATATTCACCTGGGTAATGTTTTCGAGTAGATAATTCAATAAATTTATGACTGCGTTTTAATGTTAAATGTTGTTTTGGTTTAACTTGATATGTGCCAATTTGAAATATTTTTGGTGAAGTTTTTCCATTCGATTTCATGTAATAAATGTTGTACTCCATTCTAATTTGTTGTGCGGCATTTTCATTTAAATAAACAGTGGTTTCAAAGCTTAATGTTTCGCCAATCTTTAGTGCTAATTTATCTAGCTTTAAATCCAATACTTTTACTATTAACTGATGGTTTAATCCAAACAATTTTAATGCTTGCGTATTTCCATTTTTAAGCAAACCTCTGCTTGCATGTTTTATTATCCAATCTGTATTTTTATCATTACCCTTCCATTTTTTAACTATTTGCAACAATATTTCCGGGTGATCTTTTGATATATCATTTAAACAGTTTGCAACACTTTTTCTAACATACTCACTCTCGTCTGCTTTTAATAATTCAAGTATTGGTATAATAGGAGTAGGGTCTTTTTTAAATTGAGTTAGTGCCATTGCCCAAGGCAGTCGTGGCCTTATTCCTTCGCTTGCCAATCTTCTAACATGGTGGTTTTTATCTTTAGCCCAAATTAAATGTTGTTTTAACATTTTATCAGGGTACAAAACAATAAAGTTTCTTACTGCAAACTCGCTGCTACTATACTTTGTAAAAGTAGCCAGTGCATTAACAGAAGTTTTATAATCATTTAAGCCAAACAACGAAACAAACTCAGGAAAAAACATTGCCGTAAATCCAGTAAAATTTGGTGCTATAGATGTTAGTATTTCAATTTGTGCAACATAATTTAAAGGTATGTTTTTATGTAAACAAATTGTAACGTGGGTTAGTCTTTGCTTTAGTTCTTTATTTTTCCATTCTTGGTCAAAAACATCAGCAACAAAAGTATCGAGCTTAAATAAACGGTATTCGTTTTTAACAGCTATACCAATTGAGTTAATCAAATTGGCATCAAATAAATTTTTTAACGGTTCGGCCATAAAGTGCAATAAAAAAGGAGAAGCAAATATGCTTCTCCTTTTAATTATTAAATAAAACTTTAATATTATTTTACAGTAATAGGAATTTCAACAGCAGTTAAAACATCAGTTTTACCTCTAGAGATAAATACTACTACTGAACAGTTTTCAATTACTACAGCTCCGCCACCTTCAACAGCAGTACCATTGTAATCTGCAGGTACTGGGTAAGTGTATGTTTTGCGAACTTTAGTACCAGTTGTTTTAGTTTCTGTTACAACATCACCCCATTGGCCTGTTAGTAAATTACGTAAAACGTGGTTTTGCTCATATAAATCACCTGAAGTTGGGTCACCTGATTGCTTAGACATTAATTTGCTTTGTAAAAAAGCTACATTAATGTTGTTAGCAGCAGTTTCGTCAGCAGTGTAATAAGCATCTACATTTACGGTTAATTCTTTAGTTGAGCTGTTGTATTCAGCCATAGCACCAACATTCACTGGAGAAGGCATTGCAAGCACGGCTTGTGCAGCGGTTTTCCAAGAACCACGGCTCATTGCAGTACCACCTGCTTTTTGAGGAGCAACTCCTAAATCAGCAGCAACAATACGGTTAATTGTACCAGCAGGGTATCCAGCTACCGATGCTTGTCCATCAATTGCAGCACCCCAAGCAGTAGTAAAGTTAGCCCATCCTGCAGCAGGTGCAGCGTATGATCCAGCGTGTACTGCCATAATAATAAACTTATCTTTACCTAATTCATCTTGAGCAGCAGTAGCTCTTACGTGTCCATCAGGGCAGTAACCGCATCTCACTCCTGTAAAGTCTTCAAGCAACGCAACACGGTTACTAGCAGTTGTTGATGCCATAAAAGCAGGCTCTGTTGTACCTGTAGGTTTTGCATCTTCAGTTGTTTTTTCGCAAGCAGTAACAAGTATCGATGTTAATGCAACCGCGACTCCAATTTTTAAGTAATTTGTATTCATTTTTTTGTATGTTTTGTAAGTACAAGGTAGAAATTAAATTATAAAATGCAACTTTTTTTTAAAAAAAGATTGTTTCTGTCGGATTTACACTAGCTTAAAACATGTTTTTAAGTTTGTTGGTTAATGTTTTTTGCTTTGTTATCAATTCATTAAAAAACCGGACTCATTTTTATATGCTTTTAAATATTGATTGTAAAATCTTGTTTTAATCATGTACTAAAATGTTTGAAAAATAGGGATTTTACATTAGGTTTGAAATCTTAGTTGAGTAATTAACTCATATCAATCATCAATGAGTAAAGTAAGGTTAAATATTGTAGGATTAAGTTCGGGCCAAAGCAATGGTTCATATACATTAATATTGGGCGAAGAGTCGGGTAGACGCAAGTTGCCTATAATTATTGGTAGTTTCGAAGCTCAGGCAATTGCCATAGAGATAGAAAAAATTGTTCCGTTTAGGCCAATGACACATGATTTGTTTGTGAATTTTGCACGAACATTTGGTGTGCAAATTTTAGAAGTAGAAATTTATAATTTGGTTGATGGTGTTTTTCATGCCAAATTAATTTGTGATGTAGGCGGAGATATTAGAGAAATAGATGCACGAACAAGTGACTCTATTGCTTTAGCAGTGAGGTTTAAATGCCCAATTTATACCCACGAACATATTATGGCCGAAGCGGCAATGATTTTTACTGAAGATATGACTGAAGATGACATGATGGAAGACGAATCGCCAATAGCACAAACAGCCGGAGGTTCTGAAATTACTAAAATGAGTAACGAAGAACTTTCTATTAAACTTGAAGAAGCATTGCAGGTTGAAGACTATCAACGTGCCGCAATTTTACGTGACGAATTAAATAAACGCAAATAACCCGAGCCACACTTAAATGGAAAGATTTACTGGATTAATTGGTATAGTTGTAATTTTAGGACTAGCCTTTTTAGCATCTAATAACCGCAAGGCTATAAACTACCGCTTGGTATTTAGCGGACTTGGTATTCAACTTGCTTTGGCTTTGTTTATTTTAAAAACCAGTTTTGGCCAAACCTTATTTGCTAACCTGGGTAATTACATTAAAAAATTACTCGAAATTGCTGATCAAGGAGGCGAGTTTGTTTTTGGTGGTTTGGTAAAACCCGAATTATTAAGACCATTATTAGGTGATGCATATAGTTATATTTTTATTTTAAAAATTTTACCTGCAATAATATTTGTAGCGGTGTTGGTAAACATTGCTTATCACATTGGTTTAATGCAAATAATTGTTTCGTTTTTTGCCCGCATTATGCACTCGCTTATGCGTGTAAGTGGTAGCGAAGCATTAAGTAATATTTCAAGCGCATTTGTTGGCCAAGTAGAAGCCCAAATAATGATTAAACCGTACCTTTCTACTATGACCATGAGCGAGCTTTTGGCAAGTATGAGTGGTAGTATGGCTTGTATAGCAGGTGGTGTAATGGCTGTTTATATATCTATGGGTGTGCCTGCATCATATTTATTAGCAGCTAGTATTATGGCTGCTCCAGCGGCATTGGTTATATCTAAAATTGTTTGGCCCGAAACGGAAGAATCTCCAACAAAAGGTTCTGTAAAATTAGAAGTAAAAAAAGTTCATGCTAATTTATTAGATGCCATTTCTCATGGAGCAAGCGATGGTTTAAAAGTATCTTTAAATGTAATGGCAATGCTTATTGGTTTTATTGCTTTAATAGCTTTGGGTGATGTGGTTTTGGCTAAAGTTGCCGAAATACCAAACTGGTTTAAAAGTCCTGGGGAAGCTATGATTGTTGGTAGGGATGTGCTAAGTTTAAACAAAATTTTCGGGATGGTATTTTCTGTATTTGCTTGGGTAATGGGTGTGCCATCACAAGATACACAAGTAGTAGGGTCGCTTATGGGAACCAAAATGGTTATTAATGAGTTTGTGGCTTACTCAAAACTTACCCCAATGATTGGTGCTGAAACACTAAATCCTAAATCGGTTGTAATAGCAAGTTTCGCATTATGTGGTTTTGCCAATTTTAGTTCTATTGCAATTCAAGTTGGTGGTATTGGTGAGTTAGCACCATCGCGCAGAAGCGATTTAGCAAAGCTTGGTTTTAGGGCTTTAATGTGTGGCACACTTGCATCCTATTTATCAGCTACAATTGCTGGTATGATGTTTTAAGGTTGATAGATTTCTTTGTTCAATTGAAGAGGTGCGACCCCGCTAGGGTCGAATAATTGTTATTTTTTTTTTGTTATAAACATTTGATCCCTCAGGGTTCATGTATTTAATGCGTAATTATTTCATCAATGAAATTGTAATCCCGGAGG
>JAGPCI010000226.1 GCA_018058165.1 Bacteroidia bacterium | reverse complement strand
AACTTTGATTTAAAAAGTTTTTTTCAATTTGGCTAATAGGTACTTCTACTTGAATTTCTCTTCCATATAAATTTACATCAAACGTATTAATACCTTTTAGTTCTATATTTATATCAGTAGCGTAGGAGCATACACATGGGTCGTATCCTAATTGAATATCATTGGAGTACCAAAGTGCATTGTTATTGTCATTTTTATTATATACAGTAGCTCCTAAATTAATAGTTGGCATATCTAATGGTCTGTCATAGTTATTTAGGTTTCTAAATACACCCGATACGTCTACTAGTTTATCGTATTTGAAAGTGCTATAAATGTTATTCGTGGAGCCAAATGGAGTAATTAAATTAGCAAACAAACGTAATTTGCCGGTGTAGCGATTATACACTATGATGTAAGGAGTTAATTCGTTTGATAGGCCGATTGGATTATTAACAATACTGTTTGGCAGTGGGTTGTTTATTTCTTGTCCATCAGGATAATAACCGCTATTCATCCACATCAATTCCCATCCGCGACCCCAACCCCAATCTAATTCAGGCAGTTGCGCTATTGTTGGATACTGACCATTTATGTATTTCAAGTAACTATAATCAGTTCCCATTGCACTTGAGAATGGGCTATTCATCAAAAAAGTATTATAGCCTGCACCCCAATTGGCATTGGGATTAAGTATTACCGATTGAAAGCCTGTTGATGTAACCCCTGACCAATTGTATGTATTTAAAAATGGATTAATCATCCCTTGGTGACTAACATCAAATTGAGTGTTGATAGGATTATCAACATTTGTTGATACTGTTGTAGTATCTGAACATTGTGCCATAGAAAATTGGATATTCAAAAGCATGATCATACAAAGTAAAAGTGGTATATAATGATTTTTCATAGACGTCTCCCTTTAAAATGGTGTTGTTTTTTTATTTCTGTTCCTTTAAGTTCTATAGTATAATTGCCTACAATAGTTTGGGAAGCAGGATCAACGGTAATTTTTCCACCAAATGGTATCCCAGGTCCATCGTATGTGCCTAAATAAATAATAGTATTCATATAATAGTAGTCGCCATTTGCTGTTCCAAACGATAAGGTATCACTTCTTGTATCTTTAAACCCAATAAAAATCCGATCACTAATTCGCTCTCTATCCGCATTTGGATTGTAAGGAAAATTTTGTGCCCATGGCTGTATTTGTATAATGTTACTGTCGGCATACCCATCAAACAATACTTTAAAAACACCTGTTGTTTGTAATTTGCTTGGCCTAACAATAGTAATTTTTCTTGTTAATGAAGCTGTTGCTAAATCATTTGGATAACAATTCTTGTTTGGTGTTTTCCATACTGTTAAGGAATTGTTGTAAGTGCCATAAATGGTATCTGGTGGTGCAGCTCCGAAAATCCGGTAATCTTGCTGTACCGTTTCAGTATCTTTACCCAATAACCATTGGTATTGTGCTCCATTTAGCTTTGCTTTGAACAATATGGTCCCTGGAGGAAAAATGGAGTCTTCATGAATTTTAAAATCAGAAATTCTATCATAATACCACATTTCAAAATCAGCGGTTACAGGCTGTACACCATTGCAAGGGTGATAGTTGATACAGTTTGGATTTAAGGGGTCGGTGCACGGTTCGGGTGCTATTTCTTTGCGGCATGAACTTATGGACATACAGACAACCGCAAATAACATGATAAAATTTTTCATAGTAGAACATTTAATTAGATACCTGCTTTTTTAACTCATCAATCTCTTTCTGTTGTTGCAAAATATACAACGTTAATTCTTCAATTTTTTCCAGTAACTTTAATTGCATCTCTGCTAATTCAATTTGGTTATCATTTTGGCCTACCTCAGCAGCACTCGGGATGTTTGGTAAATGGTGGTATTTTTTAATAAATGCTTCTAGCTCACTTAAAGGTGTTAAAGTGTAGTTTTTGCCAAATACATAATCCGGAAAAGGATTATTAAGAGTTACCATAACCTTTCTTGTATACAATTCACCATTACTGTTAACCTTAAATAAATCTTGATTGGCATCGCTAAACAAAATAGCATCTTCTGTTATGCTAAAAAAATTTCGATTATCACTATTAATAAATAGTCCACGACCATTACCTACAACACCATCTGTGTTTATTGTAAAATTACCATAAGACATAAGATGTACTACCGTTGTTTCGTTTGCCAAATATATTTGTACCCAATAAATATAAAGGCTTTTTAAGTTCTAATCCATCAAAAGTAGCTGATAAAATATTGGTAGTAACATTTAGATCTGTAGATTGTATTTGAAATAAAGAAGGCGAGGGAGACCCGGGTAATCCAATCATTAATGGTTGAATTATACGAACCGTATTTCCAGTATAAAGAATTCCATTAGCAGGTCCTAGCCATTGTGCGTTAGAAAAAAAGTGAAATGTAAACGCAAAAAGTGAAGATAAAATAAGTTTTTTCATAAGTAAATTGTATTGAATATTATAATCCAAAATTGTAGAATTGTTTTTACACATCCAAGAATTTTCACTGAACTCATAAGTTCAGTGTGTTGATAATCAATTATTAAAAAACGTATTTGCTAGGGTTTATTTCTTCAACAATTTGAAAAATATGATAACTAATTTATGCTAATTACAAATAATGAAAGATGGTATTATACACCAAATTAATGAGTTTTATCTT
Source organism: Bacteroidia bacterium (assembly GCA_018058165.1). Lineage (GTDB taxonomy): Bacteria > Bacteroidota > Bacteroidia > UKL13-3 > UKL13-3 > UBA6183. The sequence continues at coordinate 1,779 of JAGPCI010000226.1, read as the reverse complement.
AAAATATTGTAAAAACAACTACCTCTATTTTCTAAACCTGTAGCACCATTAATAACAAACAAAAAGCCACCCTAATTTGGATGGCTTTTTTTGTGTTTTGTTAACTGTGTTAAGCTAAAATTGTTGTTTTGCAAGCTTGCAAAATATCTTCGGCTTTTTGTTGTGTTGACGATTCGCTGTAAACACGCAAAACAGGTTCGGTTCCACTTGCACGAATCATTACCCATTCGCCATTACCTAAATGAAATTTAAATCCATCTAAGTCTTCAACTTTTTCAATGGTATAGTTTCCAAAAGTAGTGTACTTACCAGCTTTACAATTTGCTAACACATTTTGTTTAATTTCTTCGGTAATATGCAAATCAATACGGCCCATTGCAAAACTACCAACTACATCATATACTTCTTGTATTAGTTCGTCTAAACTTTTGCCAGTTTTAGCCATAAACTCCCAAAGGGTTAGGCCAATCCAAATGCCATCACGCTCGGGTATAAAACCTTTAATGGCAATGCCTCCGCTTTCTTCGCCACCTACCAAAACATTTTCGGTAACCATTTTTTCGCAAATGTATTTAAACCCAATTTTGGTAATTTCTATTGGTAAACCATAAGCATTTGCTAAGGCTGTAATTTTGGATGTAGCACTAAAAGTAGTAATTACTTTGCCATCCATATTTTTATATTTATGCAGGTAATGCACCAATAAAAGTATGATATGATGAGAATCTACAAACTCACCTTTTTTATTGTACAAACCAATTCTATCTGCATCGCCATCGGTTACTAAACCGCAATCAATATCACCTTTTGTTTTAATTAAATTACTAAACTCGGCAAGGTTTTTATGAATAGGCTCGGGTGCTTGACCAAAAAAACTTGGGTTATAATCGCAATGCAATAAAGTAGCTTCAGGAAATAAAGCACGCATTACATTTTGTCCGGCACCATACATTGCATCGTAGCCAAATTTCATTCCGCTGTTTTTTATTGCAGCTAAATCAAAACTATTTTTTACTTCGTTAATGTATAAAGTTTCCAAATCAACATAAGTTATCATGCCTGTTGAAACCAATTTATCGATAGGCGTTAATGTTGTTTCTACCAAACTATTTGGAATGGCATTTTCTACTGCATCTATCACAGCAGGGCTACTCGGGCCACCATAATGTGCTTTAAGTTTGTAACCACTATAAGCAGGCGGGTTGTGGCTTGCAGTAATAATTACACCTAATGCAGCACCATGTTTTACAGCACCCAAACTTATCATTGGGGTTGATACAAAGTTTTTAGCTAACAGTACTTTTATACCATTAGCACACATAATTTGTGCAACAGTTTCGGCAAATAATTCGCCAGCAAAACGGCAATCATGCCCTAATACAATACTTAAGTTATCAGCATTATTTTTTTTAATATAATCTGCTGTTCCTTGTGCTACACGTTTTACGTTATCAACGGTAAACTCGGCTGCAATAATGCCACGCCATCCGTCAGTTCCAAATTTTATTTGATACATAGTTAATTTTAAATTAAACATAAAAACGCACCTAAGATGCGTTTTTATGCAAACAATATTATATAAATTATTACTTATGCAAAAGCGTTTTCGCCAGTAATATCTAATCCAGTAATTAATAAATGGATGTCGTGTGTTCCTTCATAAGTTACTACACTTTCTAAGTTCATCATGTGGCGCATAATTGAGTATTCGCCTGTAATTCCCATTCCACCTAACATTTGTCGGGCATTGCGAGAAACGTTTAATGCTAAATCTACATT
>JAGPCI010000225.1 GCA_018058165.1 Bacteroidia bacterium | reverse complement strand
TGAAGTAGCCATTGAAGGTAAACTAACCAACAATACTTACACCGACAAAGAAGGTATTAAACGTTACACTACAGAAATTGTACTTAACGAGTTTACCATGTTGGGTGGCAAAAAAGATTAATAAGTAAACTACTCAAAAGTTTTATTAGCACTTTAATAAAACCAAAAACGAGGCTGATCAAATTGAAACAGCCTCGTTTTTTTTATGCCTTAAATTTAAAATTATAATTTAAATGGCGCTATTGATTGTAAGTGTAAACCAATACCAATTGATGCAACATTATATTCGGCAAAAGTATAATCTGCGTGAATAGTTATAACAGCAAGTTTTAATCTAAAACCAGCAGTAGCTCTAAATCCGCCTATACTTCCTTCAAGGTTAACTGGATCTTTTAGCTCTTTAACTGTTTTAGGTTTGTTAGAACCAGTTGTAGGTTGATTTGGGTCGTAAGTGCTATTTAAATCCGTTAATGGATAATCACCTTTTAAACCTAGCTTGGTGGTTGCACCTTGAAATCCTAAACCTAAATAAGGAGTAAATACCGATAATTTTTTAGAAATAATTGCATTAAAAGTATATGCAGAAGAAGTGAATTCTACTGATTGGTTATACGCTTTTCCAGGATTTGGATTGTGGGTTTGTGAGCTTTCTGGATCTCCTTTTAACTCCTTTAATTTTAAGGATGCATCCAATTGGGTGTAACCCGCCATTACAGATAAATCAAAAGGCATTTCTTTAATCCCCTTAAACCATTGCTTAATGTCGTGTTTTACAGCAAATCCAAACATACCTATTTCAAATTCTCCCGACTTTATAGTAGGCAAAAATCTTATAGCAACCTCAGTTCCTAAACCAACACCCACTGCTAATTGGGCTGTAGGCACTGGAAACAAATTAACACCAATGCCTGGAGGAAGTTTAAATGAAGTTAACATAGAATCTTGTGTGGCACCAGGATATCGTGCAAACATGCCTATTTCAGGATTATTTGCATCTTCAGAAGCACCAAAAATTGTTGGTGAGACTGTTTTGCCATTTATAACCCTAGTACTGCTGCTCAAGCCCAATGCATTTACATTAAACTCTTGATCTGCAGCAGGCGCAAATGCAATGTTAGGACTAACAGTGAGTGAAAAGCCACCAATACCGTGTACTTTAGCGCTGTTAAACCAGCCTCCATTTAAACCAGCTCCAAATGATTTTAATAAAGGCGATGCATAAGCATTTAAAATTTTGGTACCATCATTGGCACCTGCCTGTAAAAATGTAGACATATCGCCTTGTGCAAATGCCGATGTAGATATAACTCCCACGGCTGTAAGCAATTTTAATTTTGTAGTAAACGTTTTCATGTTTTTTAATAAATTAGGTCATCAAATTTGTACTTCTTTATTAAAAAAACCTAACACTTATTCATAAATACGCTAAATTACGTATATAATTGAACTTTAATAAATCGCTATGGTTAACAAAACAAAACTTTTAATAAACGATAAAATTAGTTCCCGTGTTTGGGCCGCTACCTTATTAGCTTTAGCCATAATTACCAGCACTTGTATTTTATCATACACTTGGCGAAACAATGTTAAATCACTACAAACCATTGCTGTTACAGGCTCTGCAAAAAAGGATATTATTGCTGATATTGGCATTTTAAGGGGTTCTGTATTGATTAACGCATCAAACCAAAATGACGGATACTCATTAATAAAAACACAAATGCCATTAGTGCTTAATTACCTAAATACGCAGGGAATAAAATCTACAGATATTGAGTTAATGCCTATAAACTCTTATGCTAATTATGAATATACGCCACAAGGAATGCAAACTGGTAGAATATTGGGCTACACACAATCGCAAAGGTTTCAATTAAAACTAAATGATGTAAATAAAATTAAGTTGTTATCACTACAAATAACCGACTTATTAAAACAAGGCGTTTCGTTACAAATGGAAAATCCAGAGTATTATTATAGCGGTTTGTCCGAACTAAAAATTCAAATACAAGCTGATGCTGCTAAAGACGCACAAACACGTGCCAAACGAATAGCCGAATCAACAGAACAAACACTTGGTGCTATGCGTTCTGCCAAAATGGGTGTATTACAAATTACACCTAAAAATAGCAATATTATTGGCGATTATGGCATTAATGATGCTAGTTCTATTGAAAAAGAAATTACAGCAGTAGTACATGCTAATTTTGAAATTGATTAATGAACAACCGTTGAAGTTTTACGTTATAATATTATTACTCTTAATAAGTATTTGTGGCTTTGCGCAGCAAGCTAAAGATACCAGCACTTTTAGTCTAAATGGTGGATTTGATTTTTATTATGGCTACCACTCTGGTAATAATACTAATATCCCATATTATGTTTCAATGGCTAAAAATAATGAGCCCAATATTAACTTGGCATATCTCGATATTAATTACCAGTACAAACGTTTTAGAACAAATATAACCCCTGCTTTTGGCACATATATGGATGCTAATTATGCAGCCGAAAATGTTACCATGCAACATCTGGTTTCTGCCTATGTTGGTTTGCAAATTAACAAGCAAAAAAACATTTGGGTTGATGCGGGAATTTTACCTGCACCTTACACCTTAGAAAATGCACTTTCAAAAGAACAACTTATGTACACACGGTCTTTAGCATCAGAAGGAAGCCCGTATTTTGTTACAGGAGCAAGAGTTACTATTCCTTTATCAAAAAAAACAATTTTTACAGGATATTTAATTAATGGTTGGCAACAAATACGAGATGTAAACAGCCAAATAAGTTTGGGTAGTTTAATAGAAATTAAAGCCAATAAAAAACATAAAATAGGATGGAGCATTTATGTAGGCAACGAAAAATCAAACCTAAACCCAACCTTTGGTTACCGCTATTATACAGATGTGCAATGGACTTATTTACACAACAAAAAACTAAGTGCCACTTCGGTAGTTTCGTTAGGTTTACAAAACAAAACAGACACCTTAACTAAACATAAAAATGATTTATGGTGGCAAGCTAATTTTATTGCAAAATATAATTTAACCGCACGCCAAAGTATAGCTGCACGCACCGAGTTTTATAACGACCCATTTAAAAACATAGTAACGCCAATTATTGGCAACAGTGGTTTTGCCGCATTTGGCAACAGCATTTGTTACAGCCTAAAAATAAAAAACAATGCACTATTTAGGGTTGAAACAAAACACCTTTATACCACAAACAATATACAATTGGATAAAAACAACAAAGCCACAAATCAATCGTGGCTTGCAGTTGCTAATATTACAATTTGGTTTTAACGGTTAAACTTTAATCGCATACCAAAGTTAGTTTCGTTAAATTTACCATCATCAAACACTACATTTCCATTAACAATAGTATGTGTTATTTTACTATTAAACGTGGTTCCTTCAAACGGACTCCAACCACATTTGTATAAAATATTACTTTTATCAACCGTATAACTTTTGTTTAAATCAACCAAAACTAAATCGGCATAAAAACCTTCACGAATAAATCCTCTCCTATCAATTTCAAACAGCTCGGCCACATTATGACTCATTTTTTGAACAATGGTTTCTAAGCTAATTTTTCCTTGATGATAAAATTGCAGCATAGCATTTAAAGCGTGTTGTACCAACGGCCCGCCCGAAGGTGCATCAATATAAGGTTTACTTTTTTCGCTAATGGTGTGTGGCGCATGGTCAGTTGCAATTACATCTATTCTTCCATCAAGTACTGCTGCAAAAATTGCATCTCTATCGGCACTGGTTTTTACCGCAGGATTCCATTTTATAAAATTTCCTTTTGTTTTATAATCATCGTTGGTAAACCATAAATGATGGATACACGCTTCGGCAGTAATATGCTTTTTACTTAATGGAATATCGTTGGTAAACAATTCTAATTCTTTAGCAGTACTAATATGTAAAATATGTAGCCTGGTTTTATACTTTTTAGCCAATGCTACTGCAAATGATGAGGATTTGTAACAAGCCTCGGCACTACGAATTAAATGATGGTAACTTGCATCAATATCATCGCCATATTTTTGTTTAAACTCTTGTGTTAACTGCTTAATCATTGAGTCATCCTCGCAATGCGTTGCTATAAGCATTTTTACTTGTGCAAAAACTTGCTCCAAGGCATTCATATCATCAACCACCATATTGCCGGTAGAAGAGCCCATAAATATTTTTACACCACAAACATTACTTGGGTCGAGTTTTAATAACTCGGGTAAATTAGTATTTGTAGTGCCCATAAAAAACGAATAATTGGCCAACGAACATTGCGAAGCGCGTGTGTATTTTTCTTCTAACAAATCAATTGTTGTAGCACTTGGCACTGTATTGGGCATTTCCATATAACTGGTAATACCTCCGGCTATTGCCGCTTTTGCTTTGGTATAAATTTCGCCTTTATTGGTTAAACCGGGCTCTCTAAAATGTACTTGGTCATCAATTGCACCTGGC
>JAGPCI010000224.1 GCA_018058165.1 Bacteroidia bacterium | reverse complement strand
AAAGGCACACAAATCCATACCAGCTGCATACGCTGTTTGATAAGCGGGTAAGGCGTGGCGTGATTTGTTAATAATGTTAATCTGCATAGTTGATAACTGCACGAAAATAGGCTTTTCATTTAAAAACGGTTAACTGTACCTTATCCGTTTAAATAATAGCACATAAGATAAAACTACCTGGTTTTTTAAAACCAACAGAAAGGGTGATTTTTGGGCTAAACCCAACATAAAATTATTTACTTCTATTAAAGTTTTTTATAAATTGTAATTTAATAATTAGCAGTATGTTCCCAATAATTTTTCGGTTTTTTGGTTTAAAGGTTTATGCTTATGGCTTATTAATTGGCCTAGGAATAGCCATTGGAGTTTTGTATTTATTTAAGGTTGGCAAAAAACAAATTGGTTTAACCGAAACTATGATAAACAACTTGGTAATTTACATCATTGTTGCAGCTTTTGTTGGCGGAAAAGTGTTTTTGTTTTTTGAAAATCCTAAAAAATATGCAAACAGCCCCGGCTTGCTGTTATCTGGTAGCGGCTTTGTTTTTTATGGCTCGTTAATTTTTTGTTTTGGTGTGTTGTTTTGGTTTATGCGAAAACACAAGTTACCACAACGGTTAATGTTAGATATTATAGCCGTGGTTACTTGTATTGTGCACATATTTGGGCGTGTGGGATGCTTTTTGGCTGGCTGTTGTTATGGCACTCCGTATGAGGGTGCATTTGGTGTTGTTTATACCAGCACAAACAGTTCTGCTCCTTTAAATTGCGCTTTGCATCCTGTTCAATTATATGAGGCTTCAGCAATTTTTTTATTGTTGATTATTTTACTCGTATTAAAACAATTTAAACGGTTTGAAGGCCAACTTTTTGTTACTTACTTGTTTGTCTATCCAATAATAAGAATTATTACCGAAACATTAAGAGGAGATGAAGAAAGGGGATATTTATTTAACGGAATAATTAGCCACTCTCAGTTTATATCGCTTTTTATTATGTTGCTTGGTTTGTATTTGTTTTTTAAATGGCGCAACACAACTAGCGTTAAACCCTAAATTTTGTATTATTTAGTGTACGTTATTATTTAGAAGGTTTATTAGTTTTGTAAATAAACAAAAACTATTAATAGTTTTGTAACCAACTAAATACAAATTTATATGAAAAAGTCTTACTTATTTTTTATTGCTTCAGCCATTTTAGCTGGCAATACCGCATTCGCACAGTTTCCTGGGTTTTTAGATCCAATTAAAGAACCCGCTTGGGACCTAACTTTTACAAGCGACCCACTGGGCAAAATTATGCTTAAAAGTGGTATTTTGATAGAAGAAGAGAAAGTTGATGGTTTATGGAGAAACAGAACAAAAATTGTTGGTTTACAAGATGCACAAGGTAACCAGCTTGAGTTTTCTAATGGCGAGTGGGATACAACTACAGGTAGTTGGTCAAATTACAGTGAAATGAAACAATCATTTACTTACGATGCTCAAAACAAAGTAACTACTAGACGTGCTAGTATGGTTAATGCTGGAGTTCCATTTTTCATTTCGAACTTCAATTACACTTATGATGCAAACGGTAAATATTTACCTGTAACTAGTGTTGATTCAATCAATCAAGGCGGTACTTGGTTATCTTTTAACACCCAAGATTCGATAGTATATAATGGTAGTGGCTTAATTGGCGAAAGAATTACATCAAGAAGTGTTATGGGCTTTAGTGCTCCTACACAAAAAATGGCTTTTACTTATAATGGCGCGGGTAAACTAACCCAAGCTTTATTGTTTGAATATGATAATGATACCTGGATGAATAGCGAAAGATATACTTATGGGTATGATGCTAATAATAATTTAGTTGCACATTTAGTAGAATACTACAACGACCCTAGTTGGGAAATTAATGAGGCAGATTCTTTTTATTACACAGGTGCTAATATGACTAAAAAAGTGGGTTATTATAGTCAAAGTGGAAGTTTAGCGCCTGAAGATTATAATGAATATACATACACAGGTAGCGAAGCAACCGAATTAATTGAGAAAATTTGGGATGGTACCCAATGGGTAAATGACAACAAATCTGTAATTACCTATTCAAGCGGTAAAATAGCTTCAGCTTTAATCTATAAATGGAATAACAACGCTTGGGATGCTGATCATTATAGGCGTTTAGGAACAGCTCCTGTTGGTTTAAATAACGTAAATGCCGAAACTATTGGTTTATACCCTAACCCAACTAGCAGTAGCATTACTTTAAGCGGAAATATTGCTTTAAATACTGTTGTTTCTATTTATAACCTTACAGGTAAATTAGTAAACACAGAAGTACTTAATAACAATACCATAAATGTAGAAAACTTAACAAATGGCATCTACTTTTTAACTTTTGAAAACCAAGGTAAAACAGTAAGACAAAAGTTTGTTAAAAATTAATTTTAACTCAATACTTTTTTATAAAAAATCCCCGATAGTTTTGGCTATCAGGGATTTTTTTATGCAAATAAATATGCTATAAAATTCTCATAATTACAATTGAGGATGAGACTGCGTTCGCTCCTCCAGCATTTGGCGTAATGGTAAGTGCTGTTGAGTTTCCTGTTGGATTAACTACGCTTAAAACACTATTTATTAATGTGGTTGTTATTATCCTGTTTCCCGTTATTTGGCTGGTGGCAGTGGCTCTTCCAACTAATGTTGCGTTTAGTTCAGTTGCGTTTAGTTTTAATATTAACTGACCAGGTTCATCTACACTTACTTGCCAACTTACCATGTAGGTTCCAATTGCTGGTAGGTTAAACTGACTAGAATTTACTCTAGTAATAATGCTATTTGATGGCCCATTCTGAGGAAAGTCTACTGCTGCTCCAACCGCAATTGTACTTGCATTATTTCCAGGCATCATAGCATAAAAATCTGCAAAAGCTACTATTGCATTTGTTCCGGAGTCTCCTTTAATTCCTGCAATGCCCTGCAAACCTTGGATACCTGAGTCACCTTTTAGTCCAGCAACACCCTGTAATCCCTGTATGCCTGAGTCACCTTTTATACCTGCTATTCCTTGCAGACCTTGTATACCCGAATCACCTTTTAACCCTGCTATTCCTTGCAAGCCTTGTATACCTTGTGGTCCTATATCACCTTTTTTACTTGGAGCAAATAATGCATAAGGTACACTTAATAATTCTGATGAACCAAGGGAAATATAACCTGCGCCAAAGTCAATTTCAACTTCAATAAACTTAGCTCCACTGCCCCAATCTATTAACTCAAAATCACCGTTTGTTACCGCGCCCCTTCCAATTGCAAGGTTAAATAAGCCAAATGTATTTGTTGTTACAGTATGTGTTTCTGCATAAAAAATTATACCTGTAGCAGTTAAATCTCTAATAATTGGATGCACCTTTAGTGTTGCATTTCCCATTGGGTTCCCAGAAGCATCACGTGCTATAGCTTGATACCTGAAGGCTTGTGGGGGTTGCGCCACTGCTTGACAAACAAGTAGCAACAGAAAAGAAATTGTTATAAATACCTTAGTTTTCATTTTTAAATTTGTTTAGCGTTTTATAAATACCCAACCGTGTTTTACTATTTGATTGTATTTTATAATATAGAAATATGTTCCTTCGGGTAATTCGTTTCCATGTTTATTGTTTCCCTTAAAAACATTCTGTTTATTTTCATAATTATGAGTATCCCAAACCTCGTTTCCCCAACGATTAATAATGGTTACTGTATTGGTTTGATATTTATCTAAAATTGGTATTCTCCACCAATCATTAAAGTTGTCTCCGTTTGGCGAAAACCCATTAAAAAAATCATAGACGTGATCGTTTATTACCGAATCGTTTGATAATAATTGAGGTTGATGAAACCCTTGCGTTAAAAATTGATTCGGGATGGAATATGTTTCAATCACCGTTTCGCCCAAAGTCCACGAAACTGAATAATTAGCCGTAGAAAAATAATCGCCTGAAGTGGCTATAACTACTGGAGATATTGATTGTGTATATCCATTTATAAATGTAGCCAATATGGCTATTACTAAACCTATTCTTTTCATGAATCTTTTCTCTTAAATAAAATTATCAGTACCTAGATTTTAAAAAGTTTCTCAACAAAACGCTCCTGATTAATTTTTTTATTAAATATTGCTAGAGCTAAGTGAAATGAAAGATTTAGGAGTTATTATTTTATTAAATGTGTTTTGTGTGTTCTTAGTTAACATTCGTAATAATTTTTGCGGCTACAAAGATTTGTACATATCAAGCTTTTATGATTACATAATCAATGTTATTAGTTACACATATCTCATGTTTCTATTATAGCTTCATTAATTTTTGTTGCATTATTTATGGCTAAATACCCTTATAAATCAATGAATTTTGTAATTATTTTATGGTTTTATGTAACAATTTGCTATTTAATAAAGTATACTTTTGGTTCCTAAATATTTATGGTTATGAAAAAAGAAAGCACTAATAATTCAAACATTGAAAA
>JAGPCI010000223.1 GCA_018058165.1 Bacteroidia bacterium | reverse complement strand
AAAAGTTTATAAACCATGTTGAAAAAATGGATGACAAGTTATTAAACCAACCATTTGTGAAAGAAGAATATGGAAGTTATTTACGAAATATTGAAGCACAAATTGAACATAGTTATTATCATTTAGGGCAAGTTTGCTTGATTAAAAAATTGATACAGCAAAAATAACTTTAGTGTTTGAATTGAATAAATATTTAGCGTACATCCTCAAACATACCAATTTCTAATAAATGCGGGTATTTCTAGAGTCGTTTTGCTTTTATTGTAAACCAAAGCTTGAAGGACTCTATCGGCCTCTGAGAATTTTACTTAACAATCAATGAGTATGTTTATGTGTTGGCCTTGTGTAAGCAATCCTGAAACGCAGTGGCTTGGATTGCGTGGCAAAAAACATGCTCAGTAGATTGTAGTAAAATTGTCGTAAGCCTTGATTTTTTGGTTACTTTTTTATCAAGAAAAAAGTGACGCAGGCTTGGGTGGCAACCCAAAAGAAGAGATATTTTTATTTTAAATGGCTTTTAAAATGGAACAATATCCATCTTATCAAGCTTTAGCGCAGTTTACAGAAAATATTTATAAATGCGAGAATACTCCTTAGTTATAAAAATTACTGGTAAGCTGACAAATTTTCAGTAAATATTTATTAGCATTACTAAAATACTAGCCACCAACAGGCATTTACAAAAAAGCAGTTCAGCAGTTAAATAAAGCTTTGTGTCCGCCTCATGCAGATTTCATGTTTATTAATCCGCCACTAATTAAAACACCTTGCTATTAACCCAAACCTCATTACCCAAATTTGGTTAATTAACTGCATTTTTTAACTTTACAAAAACAAATTGGCATGAAACAAATAGCTACAATTATTATTTTTAGCTTAATAAGTTTATTAATTAGTTGCAAAGACGACTGTTTAAACGAGTTTGCCGGAATACAAGATAATTATAACCGTGGCGCAATTGGTGTTACCATATTACAAAACAATACCCCTGTTAATTTTGATAGTGTAACCTTAATAGAACCCATACAAAAAAACATTTCGTTAAGTAAAGTACCACTAGACTTAAAAAACAGCCAAGTAAAAATTACACTAAAAAACAATAACACCTTAGCAGATACAATTGTAATAAGTTATGATATAGGGAGCAACTACGAGTTTAATTGCAACAATGCTTATTTATATACTATTAATTATAGGCAAACCTACACCACCTTAAATAACACTTACAGCATAAAATTTAACTTGGTAAAATGAAAAAAGCACTACTAATTGTTGTAAGCCTTTGTGCCAATTTAGTTTTAAATGCACAACAAAATTTAGCTGTGGGTCTAGGTTTAGGTAATATTATTAAAACCGCTGCGAATCAATATTTACCTGGTTTTGATAAAAACCCTATTTGGTTTGATATAAATTTACGCTATACCAATAATTCTGATTTTGCCACCCATTTTGAATATACTTATATACACCTTAAAAGCAGCCAAAATCAATCTAACCTTACCGTAAATTATGTTGACTGGGTGCATCAACCCAAGCTAAAAGTATTTTATGCACCCATGCTTAGGTCCGAATTATTTACACATGATATTGGTGCTAGTTTAACAAGCAATTTCTCCTCATTTAATAGAGCTATAAATACTGTTGATGCATTTGGAAATTCAATTAAAAAGCAACACCAATTAAACCTAAATACTATGGCAATCGGGTTGGTTTATCACCTTAACCTAAATATAAAACGATTTACTTGGGTATTAGAAACCGAAGTTGGAAAAATTCTTGATAACTCCGCGTTATATACATCAGAATATATTTATGGATACGGTTTTCCGCTTCATAAAGATGGTTATTATTTTAACTTGGATATTGAGCTGTATTATACTTTCGGTAAAATACCAACGCCCAATCAATCCAAAAAAGTAAATAAAAACACTTACGAGTTTAAATAACGTTTAAAAACTACTGCCCTTTTCTATCAATAATATTAATTAATAAAAAGTTGCTTGATTACCAACTTTATTTATTTTTGTTTTATGGGAATTGAGGCAGAAATCAAACAAAACACGTTTAGTACCGAACAAGAAAAAGCGGCAATTAATATTTTATATACTGCCAGTTGGATCGAATCTAAAAACCTAAAAAGATTAAAACCATTTGGTATAACTACCCAACAATTTAATGTACTTCGAATTTTAAGAGGCTCTCACCCTAAAAAACTAATGCTATCTGATATTGCAAGCAGAATGATTGATAAAAACTCTAATGCAACACGCTTGGTAGAAAAACTTCGCTCGGCCCAATTGGTTACTCGAGAACAATGTAAAGACAACCGCAGGCAAGTTGACATAAACATTACCAACAAAGGCCTAGACCTTTTGGCAGCAATTGACGAAGGAACTGACACTTGGTTAAACAACTTTAAAAACCTATCAACCAACGAGTTTAAGTCGCTAAATGCTTTATTAGATAAACTAAGAGGATAATTTTTTTTGCCAAATACTTGTATATACATATATTGTTTATACATTTGTACGGTATTTGAAAGACAGTGTTATCAATAAATATTTAAAATCATGAAAAAGATAATTCACAAAGCAACAGAAAGAGGCCATGCTAACCACGGATGGTTAAACGCAAAACACTCCTTTAGTTTTGCAAGTTGGTATAACCCCGATAAAGTACATTTTGGTGCATTACGTGTTTTAAATGATGATGAAGTAGCACAAGGAATGGGTTTTGGAAAACACCCTCATGATAATATGGAAATTATTACCTTGGTGCAAGAAGGTTCGTTAGCACACAGCGACAACATGGGTAATGGCAGCACGATGAAACCTAATGATGTACAAGTAATGAGTGCTGGAAAAGGCGTAACCCACTCAGAAATGAACCCAGATAAAAATAATGCAGTAAAACTATTTCAAATTTGGGTAATACCAAACAAAAGGGATGTAACACCGCGCTACGACCAAAAAACTTTTGCGCCAGAACTGCGCAAAAACAAATGGCAAGAAATTATTAAACCAGATACCCAACAAGAGGGTGATGCGATATTTATACATCAACAAGCTTGGTTTAATTTAACCGACCTTGATGAAAATAAAGAGATTATTTACACCAATAAATTAAAAGGCAATGGTGCATACGTATTTGTAATAGCAGGCGACATTGAAGTGAGTGGAGAAAACCTTTCGGCCAGAGATGCAATTGGCGTTACAGATTACGAAACCATAACTATTAAAGCCAATACAAACGCCAGAATATTAGTGATGGATTTACCAATGATTGAGTTATAAATTTTAAACATAAAACAAATAAACATATTATGACAACTAACACAAAATGGGCAATTGACCCTTCGCACAGCGAAATTTCATTTAAAATTAAACACTTGGTAGTAACAACCCTAACCGGAAAATTTGAAGAATTTGAAGGTGTTTTAGAAACCGAAAACGAAGATTTTAACAATGCTAATATTAACTTTTCTGCTAATATAGCCAGTATCAATACAGGTAATACAGATAGAGATGGTCATTTAAAATCGGATGATTTTTTTAATGCAGAAGCGTTTCCTCAATTAACTTTTGTTTCAACTAGTTTTACAAAATCAACTGGTAACGAATATAATTTGTTGGGTAACTTAACTATTCGAGATATTACAAATCCGGTTGAGTTAAAAGTAGAATTTGGCGGAACCGCAACAGACCCTTACGGCAATTTTAAAGCAGGTTTTGAATTAAACGGAAAAATAAGCAGAAAAGAGTTTGGTTTAAAATGGAATGCATTAACCGAAGCAGGTGGCGCTGTAGTGAGTGACGAAGTGAAATTAAACTTAAACATTCAGTTAGTTAAGCAAGCTTAATACCCGCCCTCGGTTAAAATACCGGGGGCAATAAACAAATCTAATATGGAAAAATCAAACCAAATAAACTATCCTATTTTACCTGTAATTGAGGATAGAAAAAGTGTTCGTGCTTATAAAGAAACCCCAGTTGAACAAGAAAAAATAGATAGCATTTTTGAAGCTGCACGATGGAGTTTTAGTTCATCAAACGAACAACCTTGGCGCTTTATTTATGCCCATAAAACACAAGCATTATGGAATGATATTTTTGATATTTTAATGGATGGAAATAAAACATGGAACACACAAACGCCAGTTTTAATAGTTGGATTAGCAGCTAAAAACACCAGCAAAGACAAAATCAACCCACATAATTTGCACGATTTAGGAGCAGCTACCATGCTTATGAGTTTGCAAGCTACATCGATGGGATTACAAATACACCCTATGGCTGGATTTTTTAAAGAAAAAGCCATCCAATTATTAAATATTCCAGAAACAATTGAGGTTGTAACAGTGTTATCACTAGGTTATCCAAGTAACGATTTTTCTTTACTAAACGACTATCAACAAAAAAATGAAACAACAAGAAGTGATAGATTTTTACAACAATCGTTTGTGTTAAATGAAAAGTTTAGCGGGTAAAACTTATCAAAATAATTATTACAA
>JAGPCI010000222.1 GCA_018058165.1 Bacteroidia bacterium | reverse complement strand
TGTTTCTGATACCATAAGTTATACCGAATTTAAGTATACTGTTGTCCGGTCAGATGATTCGATTATTGACAGCATTACAAAAAACAACATCGACTTAAAGTTTACCCAAACTATAGGTGATACAGGAAACTATCGAGTATTATTAGAACCAACTAAAGTGGCTGCAGGTTTACCATTCTGTAGGTTATATGATACGGTAGATATTAAAGTTGTAAGACCATTTGCAAGTTTCAACATTGATTCTTCTGGTGCTCCGAAGTTTAGTTTCAAAAACACTTCTGTATCATCAAGTGAATACACTTGGACTGCATCTAAGGGCGGTGCAATTATTGCTGGTCCGGTTGATAAGGTTGAGTCTGATAGAGATTGGATTTTTGATTTTGGAACAGACACAGGAGATGTTACTATTTGTTTACAAGCATTTACGCCAGACCCAGGTAAGCCAGAGTGTGTTGACAGCGTTTGTAAGGTAATATCATACCGTTTTGTAGTTGAGCTTGAAATATATAATGTGTTTACGCCAACTCCAAAAGATGGTAATAATGACGTATTTGACATTAAAATTCAAGGACAAAAAGAGTATGACCTAGTTATTTATAACCGTTGGGGTACTAAAGTATTTGAAAGTACTGATGCAAATCGCGATTGGGACGGAAGTAACATGAACGATGGTAGCGATTGCCCTGCTGGTACTTATTTCTACGTATTTAAATACGAATTAGTGAACGGCAAAAAAGATACTGTAAATGGTACAGTAACTTTAATTAGAGAATAATTATTTAATTAATTTGATACAAAGGGGAATCTGCATGCAGATTCCCCTTTTTTGTTTTTTTACAATGCGTAAATGGTTAATTTCGCATTTCGTTTTTAAAGAGAAATTTATTTAATGAAAGTAGCTGTTGTTGGTGCCACTGGTTTAGTGGGTACTGTTATGCTTAAATTATTGGCAGAAAGAAATTTCCCAATAACCGAACTTATACCTGTTGCTTCTGTCAACTCTGTTGGTAAAGAAATTATTTTTAAGGGGAAAGCTTACAAGGTGCATAGTATGCAACAAGCTATCGACAAAAAACCTCATATCGCACTTTTTTCTGCTGGAGGTAACACTTCGTTACAATATGCTGAAGCATTTGCCGCAGTTGGCACATTTGTAATAGATAACTCTTCGGCATGGCGCATGCATCCAGAAAAAAAACTTATTGTACCCGAGATTAATGCAGATGTTTTAACTGTTTCTGATAAAATTATTGCCAATCCCAATTGCTCTACTATACAAATGGTATTAGCGCTAAATCCACTACATTTAAAGTATGGCGTTAAGCGGATAGTGGTATCAACTTACCAAAGTGTTACAGGTACAGGAGTAAAAGCAGTAAACCAACTCGAAAATGAAAGAAATGATGTACAAGGCGAAATGGCTTATGCACATGTAATAGATAAAAATTGTATTCCTCAAATTGATGTTTTTTTAGATAACGGCTACACCAAAGAAGAAATAAAAATGGTAAACGAAACTAAAAAAATTATGCGTAATAACGATATTCAAGTTACTGCAACTTGTGTTCGTGTACCTGTTATGGGTGGCCATAGTGAAAGTATCAACGTAGAATTTAACAATGAGTTTGATTTGGATGAAGTAAAACAAATTCTTAATTCTACAGAAGGAATTATAGTAAAGGATGATATTACAAAATCACTTTACCCAATGCCACTAACTGATGCGTTTGATAATGATGCAGTATTTGTTGGTAGATTAAGAAGAGACGACTCTCAAGCCAACACACTAAATTTGTGGGTTGTGGCAGATAATTTACGCAAGGGTGCTGCTACCAATGCCATACAAATTGCAGAGTATTTGGTTGACAAAAATCTTGTTATTTCTTAAATTCTTCATGGGCAATCATACTACCTTTACAAAAGCACAATTAGCCTTACGCAATGGGCAAGATAAAGACGAAATTTGGGTAGCGTACAAAGGAATAATTTATAATGTAACCAAAAGTAGGCTTTGGCGTAATGGCAAACATTACGAGCATTGGGCTGGGCAAGATTTAACTGATGAATTAAAAGATGCACCACATAGTAATACGGTGTTTGATAAATTTGATATTGTTGGATATTTAGAAAATTAAACGATGAGTACTAAAGCATTTAGTTTTGATAGTTACATTTTAAAGGGCATGACTTACCCTGTGTATGTTGATTTATTAAAAGATTTATTAACCGAGGGTAAAACAACTGGAGTTAATCAAGACCCACATTTGTTTGAATATGCTAAATTAAATATTCAACGTATGGAGCGTATTTTTAAAACAGTTGTGGTTAATGAAGAGTTAGCTAATGCGGTTAAAGCAATAAGTGAAAAACAAACTTGGCTTTGCATAACCGAAGGTTGGTGTGGAGATGCAGCCCAAAGTGTTGCCTTGTTTGAGCGCCTTGCCGAACTTAATGATAACATTACTTTTAAGCTTGTTTTGCGTGACGAAAATATTGAATTAATTGATCAGTATTTAACCAATGGCGGCAGGGCTATTCCTATGGTAATTGCATTGCAAAATGGCAAAGAAGTTTGGAAATGGGGACCTAGGCCCGCATCACTACAAAAAGTAGTTGATACATTTAAAGAAAACCCAACGGTTACACTTGAAGATTTAAAAACACAATTGCATACTTGGTATGCAAAAAATAAAACCATTGACCAACAAAATGAGCTTTTGGAGCGTATGAAATGAAAATATACCACTGTTTATCAGTGGTATATTTTTGTTAGTTTGGTTTATATTATAAACTAGTTTATTGTTGTGCTCAAATTAAACAATTATGAAAACTAAAATATTTACTGTTGCAATGTTAATTGGATTAACAACAACCTTATTTGGCCAAAATGCATTTAATAATGGCGGATTTGAAAACTGGGAAGACAAAGGCGATTATCAAGACCCAACGCAATGGCATACATTAAATAAACTAGTTGGTTTTGGATATGAACCCTCAACTACATTAACCACAGATGCAAAATCGGGAACTAATGCAGTAATTTTACGCAGTCAGGCAAATGTTTTTCAAAATATTCCAGGTGTGTTAGCCACCGGTCCAATTTTAAACCAAGCAAACGAGGCGGATTTTACAGATATAAAAATTGCTTTTGCGGCAAGACCAAAGTCAATTCAGTTTTATTACAAATACGAACCATCTACTGGGGATAGTTGTGTTTTTTATGCAGCACTTACCAAGTGGAATTCCACTACTAACAAATCAGATACCATTGCCGAAGCACTGTTTATAAGTGGCGATACTGTTAAATCATACACATTGGCCGAAGCGATGTTTAAATACACCTCAGCGGTTCAGCCAGATTCGGCTTTAATGTTAATTACATCTAGCGTTAGTAAGTTTGACCCAATTGTTGGTAGCACTTTATTTATTGATGATTTAACATTAAACTACAACACAGGTTTAAATAATATAAGCAACAATGCAATAAGTAAAGTATATCCAAATCCAACCCAAAATGTAATAACTATATCAACCCAAAACAATAAAAACTTTGAGGTGGTTTTAACAGATATTAACGGTAAAGAAATTACAAAACTATCAAACCAAATAAACCAAACCCAGCTTGATTTAAGTGGCCTAACCAATGGTTTATATTTTTTAAGAACAGTTACAAGCGAAAGTGCTTCGGTTCAAAAAATTGTTAAAAATTAACGGGTAATGTTATGAACGAAAAGGAAGCATTGTTGGTTATCGAAGACATGATAAACAACACCAAAGAAGAAATTAAATACAATGGATTTTATTATTATATGTGGGGCTGGCTAGTGTTAATAGCGGCAGTTGCTACATCTATTATAGTTCAGTTCGATTTAATGGAGTTTAATGGTTTGCCTTGGGCAATACTTATGCCTTTGGGAGGTATTATTACTTTTATTTCATCAAAACGCGACCGACCTGTATATGTAAAAACGTATGTATCGCAAAGTTTTAAAATAGGTATTATAGCGTTTAGTGTTTCGCTTTTTATAGTATGTTTTGGTATGCCAATGGGCCATCAATGGAAAGCGTTTTATCCTACCATTATGTTAATTTATGCAATATGGCTTTTTGTATCAGGCGGGTTATTAAAGTTTAAGCCATTACAATATGGTGCGGCACTTAATTGGTTATTGGCCTTTATTGGATTTATTTGGCCATCAACCCAAGTACATTTAATATTAATAGCAATTGGGGTTTTAGGCGGATTTATTATTCCTGGCCATTTATTAAAAAGCAAAGCAGCACAAAGTGTTTAAAAATCTCGATCCATTATTACATACCCAGCTTAGGCTTGCAATTATGAGTTTACTTATGAATGTGGCCGAAGCTGAGTTTACTTATATCAAGGAAAAAACGAAGGCTACCGCAGGTAATTTAAGTGTGCAAATAGATAAACTAAAAACAGCAGAGTACATTACGGTTGAAAAATCGTTTAAAAACAATTACCCATTAACCATGTGCAAAATTACCCCAAAAGGTAGAG
>JAGPCI010000221.1 GCA_018058165.1 Bacteroidia bacterium | reverse complement strand
GTTTATATTAATTTGGTATGCAAACATACCAGAAGAGGTAGCCTACTATTTCCCTCGTATGTACGGTTCTTATGCATTTAGTTTTTATATTAATATTGTGCTTAACTTTATACTTCCTTTCTTCTTATTTATGAGAAGAGGTGCTAAACGTAGCTTCAATGTTGGTGCAGTTATGGGTGCATTAATTCTAATCGGTCATTGGAATGATATGTACTTAATGGTTATGCCAGGTGCAATGAATTTGGCGACTACCGTTACTGTAGAAAATCCTATGGGTATTACAGAAGTTCCTTCGCAAGGTGTAGGCTTAATGGAACTTGGTTTTTTAAGTTTGTTTGCTGGTGTATTTTTATACGTTGTGTTAAAAGGTTTAACCAAAGCTAATTTATACCCAACTAAACATCCTTTTATACTTGAGAGTGTACAACATGATGTAGGTGTTTAATTACTAATAATATTTTATATTTAAAAGCCTCTTGCCTATGCAAGGGGCTTTTTGTTTTAGTATTGATTATGTATTTCCAAAGCGTAATTTGGGTTTATATGATTTTTGTAATACTATATTTGACTTTAATTTTTATTTTGCAAATTGATATTTGTAATAGATATTGTGAATTTTTTATGGCTAAATATAATCGCATAATCACCAACATTACCTTGTATTATGCAAACGAATTTGATATGAAATCTCCATCATTTCTAAGTTAAAAATAACAAATCGCTTCTGCAGTTTGGTTTAATGGTCCATTATGCTCTTTACGTTTTATACATTAGAAATACTTGTCTTTAATTCAATTTTTATATTTGGTAATGCATTGAATTTTGCATAAGTTATTGAAAAACTAATACTTGTAGTTTTTTTGGTTTTGTATTTTTAGCATTTTTAATTTGTTTAATGCTTTGTTGATGTTTGCTAATTAAAAATATACGATAAATTATCATAATAAATTAATTCATTTTTAACACTAGCTTTTGGCTTTGCTTGTGTTGCTTTATCATATTGTAAAACAGCATGTTGAATTGCTTTATTTGTGTTTGTTTTTTATGACAATTTTATTTGCTACAATCCTTAACACTCTAAGACTTTACTAGATTTTTTTTGCCTTAAAAAAATGATAAATTCGATTTACAAATTTAATTAATTAACAAATGAAAAAACTACTACTAATGATTCTCTGTACTGCATTTTTAGTGCAAGTAAGAGCAGCTCAAGTATCTGGTACGCTCACAATTGATGCAAATGGAACAGCATCTGCTACCACCTTTAAAGACTTTAGTTCCTTAATTACCTACTTAACTTCTGCAGGTGCACGTAACGATGCGGGACTCGCAAACAGTGCTCCTTTTGGAGTTAGCGGCCCTGTTATTATTAACGTTGTGGCCAACTCAGGACCATACACTGGTCAAGTTATTTTCCCTAACATTACAGGAGCATCTCTTGTAAATACCATTACAATAAATGGTAATGGAAACACCATTCAATTTGCGGCTACAACCGCAGAAAGGGCAGTTGTACGTTTTAACAATGGTGATTTTTACCGTTTGAAAAATTTAACCATCAGAACAACCAGTACACTTTATGGCTGGGGTATTCATTTTTACTTGGGTTCTGATGACAACATTATAGACAGCTGTAACATTGACATTACCGGTGTTGTTAGTACAACCATTGCCAACTCTGCTGGTATTGTTTTTAGTGGTTCGCTAACATCAACCTCTTCATCGGCCGTAACTGGTTACCGTAACATTATCAGCAACAGTCAAATTAGTGGAAACCCCACCGGAACGGGCATGTATGATGGTATTGTTGGATTTCCATCAAACGTTGCAACTAACGTATCTGCAAACAAATTTATAAACAACACTATTCAAGATTTTTACAGAGGTGGAATTTACCTTAATAACACCAATAGCACCGTTATTGATGGCAATATTATTAGACATACTACAAAACCATCTTTTGCCACCACATTGTACGGTGTATATTTGAGCAGTGGAGGTCGCCAAGATTCAGTTAGAAATAATATTATTACCGATTTAGCTAAAGGTAGCCCAACATCAACTACCACCATTTACGGTTTGTATGCAATTAACAGCAGTTCAGGTTCTGCTACATTGCCATCTGTTTTCGACAATAACTTGATTAATTTAAATGCTGGAACTGGATCCCATTATGGATTAAGCATGTTAAGTTCTTTTAGATGGGCTGTTAGAAATAACACAATTGCATTTCATAACAACACCGTTACAAATAGTGCTTATTTAACCTACGGGTTTCACTCAAATAGTGGTACTTCAGTTGGAAGTGGTTTCGATTTAAGAAATAATATTTTTTACAATGCTCGTAACACAACTGTAGGACAGTTTTATTCAATCTTCATATCAGGCGCATTTAATACAGGTAATACAATTGGTAAAAATTCATACTATGGATCTGCATCTACACACAAAATGGCTAACATAGGCGGAATTGATTATAACACCTATGCACAATATAGTGCATATATGGGTACCGCTGACAATACAAGCTCTGACTTCAATCCTAATTTTATCAATCCGCTTACTCGTAATTTTTCACCACAAGATGGATGGTTTGATGGCAATGGAATTGCTATGCCACATATTACCAAAGATGTAACAGGGGCAACTCGCTCAACTCCTATTGACATTGGAGCTTACGAGGCTTCTCCAGTTGCTTTAGACGTTGCTTACAACAGCTTAAATGTACCAGCAGCACCATATGCAGCCGGTGTTCAAAATATCACCGCTACTATACGTAATGCAGGTACAACAACCATAACCTCTGCTACCATTAACTGGACAGTAAACGGTGTTGCCCAAACTCCTGTAAACTTTACAGGTTCTATAGCCGGAGGTGCAACTTCAAGTGCGATTACTTTAGGTACGATTAATACGCAGGTTGGTACGGCATACAACATATCTTACACCATTTCTAACCCTAATAGCACAACTGAGTCAAATACCAATAACAACAGTTTAAGTAAATCAACTGCATGTATGTTACCGGGTGGGGTATATACTATTAATCAAGGAGCGGCAGCCAGTGCAAGTAACTACACTTCATTAAACAGCCTTGCCGATTATATTAGTTTAGGAGGAATTGGAGGAGCAGTTACGTTCAATGTAGTTGCAAACTCTGGCCCTTATAATAATCAAGTATTTTTATCATTTGTACCGGGGGTTAGTGCCACAAATACCATCACGTTTAATGGTAATGGTAACCGTGTTGAGTTTAACAATACGAACCCATCATTGATTGGTATAATAAATGTAATTGGTACAGATTATGTAACATTCAACCAGCTAAATGTAAAATCGCTAAACGCAAGTTACGGTGTTGGCTATTTGCTAACCACCGGATCTGATTATGTAAGTATTTTAGGTTGTAACATTGACATTTCATCAGTTACAGGAAGTTCACTTTCAGCAGGTATTGCTGTTACTTCAAGCTTAAGCAACCCAACTGGTCTTGCTGCAAATACTGGATTATTTAATAGGTTTGTTGGTAATAACATTTTTGGTAATTCATCAGGTGGACCATACTGTGGTATTTCAGCTTGTGCTAACAATACAGAAGGTCCCAACAATGGTTATGTTATAAAAGACAACATCATCAGAGATTTTACCTTTTATGGTATATATGCTTACGGTGTAACGGGCGGCTTGATTCAAAATAATGAAATCTCTCGTCCTACGAAAGCGTCTCCAACCACATTTTATGGTATGAATTTCGTTTATTTATCTGGTGATACATTTGATGGCAATAAAATTACCAAACCATTTGAAATGTTACAGACAACAACAAGTTCTTTCTATGGTATGTATTTCCAAATAGCACAAGGAACAAACCGTCCTATTGTGATTAAAAACAACCTTATTGCCGATATTAAAGGAGGAGGGCTTGTTTATGGTATTTTTCAGCAAATTGTGAACGAAAGTCAATTGTATCATAATACCATTAGTATAGATTATCCTGCCACAACTACAACATCATCAACATATGCATTCTATACAACAAGCTCTGTTACTTATCAAAGATTAAAAAATAATATTCTACATATTAACAGAGGAGGATCAGGCACTAAATACTTAATGTATATCGGTTCAACCGGCAATACATACGACTATAGAAATAATGGATTGTATTACGGTACACCAAACGGAAGTACAAATAATTTTGTTGGTTATTATTCAACAAATCGTATCGATTTAGCTTCATGGAGAAGCGCCAATGTCGTTAATCCATTAGACTCATTTAGTGTATTTGCAAATCCTAATTTTAGAACCGCATTCACGCAAGCTCCTTTTACCCCTGGTGCTGATAGTTTAAATAATATCGGAGCTGATTTACGTACAATTGTACCTACCGATATTATAGGAACTCCGCATGATTCGTTACCAGATCCTGGAGCATATCAATATAACGTGTCTCCAATAGATGCAGGTTTAATAGGGTTTTCATCACCGGTTATGCCATTAACATTGGGAACACAAAATGTAAACGCAATTGTTAAGAACTTT
>JAGPCI010000220.1 GCA_018058165.1 Bacteroidia bacterium | reverse complement strand
CCAAAAGTACTTTCGGGTGTAGCAAAACTAAAATCGCACACACCTGCTAAGCCACAACCACCAGCTAATGCTGGTCCGTTAACTTGTGATATAACAACTTTATGGCTATGGTATATAAACTGAAACAGCTCCATTAAATGTTGCGAGTCTGCTAAGTTTTCATCAAAAGTATTGGTTTGTAATTGTTGTAAATAGGCCAAATCAGCACCCGCACAAAATGCTTCGCCACTGCCTTTAATTACAATCACCTTACAGTCTTTGTCGGCCTCTGCATTCATAAAGGCAAGTTTTATTTCACTCACCATTTCGTAACTTAATGCATTACGTTTCTCGGGTCTGTTAAGTGTAATGTATCCAACCCTCTCTTTTAATTCGTATGTAACTAAATTATTCATTCCTACAATGATAATTGAAATGCACCTGAATACTGCACATCAAACACCGGAATATTTAGTTTATTAAAGTAACTTTTTATTTTTTTTGCTTGATGTTGTTTTATACCACCACTTAGTATTACCTGTTTTGTATTTATTTTTTGGAAAGTAGTTGGGTTGATATCATTGCGAACTACAAAAATATCTACCAACTGATTTTGTTCCAAGTGGTCTATTCCACTCAGTAAAATTTGCTTTTGATTAGCTGTTATCTTAAGCCAATTATTTTTTGATGGAGTAATGGTATCAATATTATTTACACCTAATTGCCATACATGTTGCTGCAAATGGAACCTGAATTTTTGCTTGTCGTAGCGAACATTATCATCTAATAAAAAATAAGAATTATTGCCATTTACAATTTGTACGGCATTGCTTTGGTTGATGCTATAAACCACCAACTTTTTTTGATGATAAGTGGTGTAATTTGCCAACCCATTTAATACCACAAAATACAGCAACGACACTAAACTTATTTGCAGTAGCCATTTGTATTGATACATAAAATAAAAGATAATACTAAGCGCCAATACATAAAGTAATATACTTTGAAAAATGCTAATTTGTAAGCCATTTACGTATGCATTGGGTGTGTCTTCAACAAACATTACCAACCAATTGGTAAATAAAATAAGGTATTTAAGTGCTATGCCAACGTAGGTTGCTATGATGTTAATTTTTGAAACCACAAGTAAAAAAATACTACCATATAATATTCCTGTAGTTAGTGGTATGATGAGTAGATTAGAGAATAAAAAGCAATTTGGAAACTGATGGAAATATAAAATACCAATTGGGCTTGTTGCTATTTGTGCTGCAATGGATACGCTTGTTATTTTCCATATTTGATCTACAAACCAATTAGAGGGTACATACCATTTATACATCATGGGTTGAATAAAAACGATGCCCAATACGGCCATGTAACTTAACTGAAACCCAACATTGGCTAACATGTTTGCATCAACCACCAATAAGGTAAAACATGATGCAGCTAGGGTATTATAAATATTGCTTTTGCGATTAAGAATTTGTGCCGTTACAATAAAAGTAAACATTACCGTTGCCCTTAAAATACTTGGCGATAAACCACACAAAGCGGAGTACATCCACAAAAATATTACGATGATAATGCGTTTTGCAAAAAGTAGTTTTTTGTTTTTATCCATAAACCACAACAACTTGCTTACTATTAAAAATATAATGCCCACATGCATACCCGAAACTGCCAATACATGCAGTGTTCCAGTATTAGCATAAGCACTCATGGTTTCTTCGTCAATCTCATCATCAAAACCATATAATAAAGCTTGTGCTACACCTATTTCTGATGATGATTTAACGTATTGATGCAGCACTTGTTTAAAGTAATGTTGTATGTTATAAATAGCCGTAAAAATTGCTTTGCCATTATTAATTTGGGTATAGGATATTTGCTGTTCTTGCAAATAAGCTTGATGGTGAATATGGTTAAATGCTAAGTATCTTTTATAATCAAACTCATAAGGATTTTTAGGAGCAGAAACCTCGTTAACATACTTTGCAGATATGGCCAACACATCACCATATTTTGGCATTTTTGTTAATGATTTTTTGCTGATGTAGAGTAATAGATTTCCAGTAGTGGCGGTGCTATGATTTAATGAATCTGTGCCTTGTAAAACCTTGGTGCGCATTTTAACGGAGTTGGTTTTTTGAATTGGCTCTTCATCAACCATTATTAAATAATATTTGGCATGAGGCAAATAGCTAAAATGTCGGCTATCAAATAAGTTATTCTGATAAGTATGTACTAAAATCCCCACCCAATAAAACATGCACATTAATGCTAAGCCAGTAAACCAACGTTGTTGGAATGCTTTAAACACATGCGGTAAAAGTATAAAGGCAGTTAAAAATACACCAAAACTAACCAACGAAATATAATGGTTAACAGGGTAGAACATAGATGTACCAACACCCGTAACAAACGAAAGGAGTATACGAACAATGGGTACTTTGTGCCAAAATGAGTGTTGCATAATGAGTAATGCTAGTTGGGTTTAATTATTTGGTTACTACTAAAGTAATTCTTATGTGGAATATTTAAAAGTTAAAATGTGGTTAGGGCTTATTAAATTGCACCAAACTA
The DNA here is from genome assembly GCA_018058165.1 of Bacteroidia bacterium. Classification (GTDB taxonomy): domain Bacteria; phylum Bacteroidota; class Bacteroidia; order UKL13-3; family UKL13-3; genus UBA6183. Next base: position 1,988 of record JAGPCI010000220.1, on the reverse strand, counting down.
ATATTAAAAACTATGTACGTTTCAATTTTAACCATTCACAACATTTTGCGTTGGGGAGTTTTGCTTGCTGGTTTATATGCCATAACCAAAGCGGCTTTAGGTGTTATTAACAAAAGAGATTTTACTAAAACAGACAATATCTCTCAAGCAATTTTTGTTGGTTTTTGCCATGCACAATTATTAATTGGTTTGATTTTGTATTTTATTAGTCCAAGAGTAAGTGAAGCCTTGGCTAATGGCATGGGTGCTGCAATGAAAAATGCTGATGCTCGTTTTATGGCAGTAGAACATATTAGTATGATGATAATTGGTATTGTATTAATTCAGGTAGGAAGAACATTAAGCAAAAAACAAACATTAGCACTTGCAAAACACAAAAAAGCATTGGTGTTTTTTAGCATTGGTTTTGTATTGATATTATCTCGTATTCCGTGGAAAGCAGCCATGTGGCCAATGTAATTCTGAATGAAATTTTATTTACAAAAAACGCGCGGCCAAAGGCCGCGCGTTTTTTGTGATTGTCTACCTCAACTATTACAATCCATCAAAATGGTTTTCATAAAAGTTATTTTTAATTGTTTTATTTTTTTGTCAGTAAAATCTTTTTTTGGTGTTACGCTTTCTATTATTTCTTCTCAATTGCACAATCATGCAATATAATGCGAGTGTATCCTATTACAGACATTCGTATCCAACCATATAATGTATCACTTCCTTGCACAAAACGTATTCCTAAGTATTTATTGCTTGTATTTCGCCAATTATTAACATCATTTTCATAAGCGTCTTGTCCGATTCCATAGCTTGATGCTAAACCATAACTTTCGTTATGTAAAGGATAACCTTTATACAAAGAATCTATTGGAGACCATTCACCTATTTGTTCTCCAATAGCACTCCTATAATTTGCTTTTCTGATGATACCGTTGCAAAAATATTTATCATGAGCCTTACTTCCATAATCATAGTATATACGATCTGCATTGATACTAATTTTATTAGTTGCTGTGTTTTTGGGAATTATATCCGAATAATAGTCATGGTCATAACTAAATGGTTGAGAGGAACGGTTAGTTGCAATTAATCCAATGTCATTTATTCCATCATTATCTATATCAATAACTAAAGTATTTATTGAAGTATATCCATTAGCTGATGTTACTGTTAATGTGTCAATAATTATATCAGGTTCAAAATCGCGATACAACATATTTTTAGATACTTCACCCGCTAATATATGATGCTTATTTAAATCAATAAGCTCTACATCCTGCTTACAGGAAGCAAGGAATAACAAAAACAACCATTTATAAATTTTCATAACAGCTATTGTTTAAAATGCTGAAAATGTTGCGCCCAGTTGTACTTCAAATCCGGGGTTTAATGTAATAGAATTGCCAACAAATATAACTTCTTTTCCTGTGGGAATAACAGTTGAAGAACAACCAGCCTGTGGTGCATAAAAATCATTAGCAATATAGATAACCGGTAGGTTTCCTAATCCATTTAATGTACAAAAATTCCCATTACTACTTTTTACTTCAAAAGAGTTTGTTGCTGTAGCAGTTGGGTATCCACCTGTGCCACTTACTGATATTGTTGAAGATAAAAACCCTGATGGAACACTAAACAAGGCTGTGCCTGTGTTTTGAGTTACAAGGGAAAGGTTGCCTGAGTTAACTGTCCAATTATATGTTTCATCAGGAACAAATGAAGCAGCTGATAAAGTTAAATAATTATAGCTATATGAAGCTGCCTTCAAAATAGGTTTTGGTTTGTAGTAATGAAAATAGTCTGCTTCTAAAGATTTAGTTCCGTCAGGTAAATTACCATTGTTCCCCAAATATTTCTTTATCCAAAAAACAAATACAGAAGGAGTTTTTAGCCTCTCTACACTAATAAAATCACCTTTATATCCCCTTTTTTTGTCTAGCTTAGTCCAATTTAGAAAGTAAATGCTTCGATAAAGATTGCCATCAAAATAAAGG
>JAGPCI010000029.1 GCA_018058165.1 Bacteroidia bacterium | reverse complement strand
AAACCAAATTAGAACTATTCGACACATAGACGGGGCTTCACTTTCTATAATTCAAAGCTGTATCCCTAAAATTAACCTTCTTCAAAGAATTAAAACCTCTTTTGAATTTTAATCGGACAACAATGATATTTTATAAATAATTTTAGGCTAACACAGCTTGCATTGTACAACGATTTTTATTAATAATATTGGTATAAGCAACTGTTAAAATCTAGTTTAGTTTTTAATAATTATTTTTTGTGTAGCCTTTTCGTATGGGGTTTCTATGGTAAGGTAGTATGTACCGCCAATGCTTATGTTTGAAGCATTTCTTTTGTAAATGTTTTCTCCCATGTTTAAGTTTTTCAAAACAGTTTCTTCTAATTTATTTCCTTTTGCATCAAACAAAGTAATTTTGGTTTCGGTAACCTGCTTTAGGTTAAACTTAATTTCAAAACTACCATTACCTGGGTTAGGGAAAACCAACATATTTAAAGTGCCAATGCTTTGTTTGTTTAATGTATGTAAACCAGTATTGGTTTTAGGTGTAATTACATATACTTTAAAAATTTGACTACTTGCACTACTTTGTGTACCCGTATTGGTTAAAAATACATTTGGAGCTGTACTATTAATACCACCATATATATAACCAACCAAGGTACTATCACTGCTAAAGCTATCTAATTTAAAAACTTCGTTTGTATATTGAGGCACATTTGTAAGGGGTATAAACTCGGCACTTGCACCAAGTAAACTTGGCATTACAACTGGCAATTTGTATTCGGCCATTTCGCCTGCAGCATTTCTGGTAACACGTGCAATGGTATTTACAAATGGAACATTATTGTCTTGTACCAAAACACCTGCGCTATCATAATATTGTGCTATGCCACCAAAAAATATGTTATGCATTTGGTTGTTTGATGCAGAATAAAGTGGTAAAACGCCACAATGATAATGGTTATAATATTGCTGAAAATTACTATTAACACTATAGCCACTACTATCAATATTTACACTATTTAAAAATGGCAAATCAACAGTGGGTTGAAAAACACCTGAAAATACGGTTATTCCTTCTGTTCCGTTTGGTAATATTTGAGGCACTGCATTGTAATCTCTGCGGTGTAAATTTGCTGCATCTGTAATGGTTGGTAAGTGAGTAATTGTAAGGTTTGTACCATCGTCTGTAATATTAAACTTACGTATAGCATCAGTATAAACTTGCGTGTAACTTGGGTTACCCATTGGGTTATAATTACCATCAAATTTGTTACCGCCAATTAAATAATAAGTGTTGTAAATTTTCTTTAAGTGCCCGCCTGTTACCGCAAATTGTATATCACTAATCTGACGGAAGTGTGAACTTATTGCACCGCCAGCAATTACTGCATTTATTAAATCCGGAACATTAATGGCAGTTAAATTTCCATATGTTTTTTTTGCTCCAGTTGCAGCGCTGTGTCCATATCCTCCAATCAAGTATAAGTAATTTCCATCTTGATGAAACTCCATGTTGGTAGAGCTTAATTGATCTTGCAACGCTACCGAAAGTGACGAAAGTGGAGCACTCCATTTTTGCTTAGTTACTGGGTCAACCACTATTATTTGGTTGTTATTTCCTGCCACATCAAAGGCCGCAAAAGGCTGTCTTCTGTGAAGGCCGTCAAGCCTGCCACCTAAAATTAACCATTTACCTTGATGTTGTCCAAATGCAAATGATTGTAAACCGCCCAAACTATCAATATTCATAGGTTCTATATGTATATTAAAGGGTGTAGTTTGCGCATGAATAGAAAGTGTAATTGTGGTAAGCATTAGTAATGCTCGTATTTTCTTATTCATATTTTGATGGATTTATTAATGCAATTTATAGATTAAGCAGTTGTGCTTTTGTAACATAAGTTACAAAGCACTTTGGCGCTCAATTAAACCTATTAATAAACCACCGTACAAATTACAATAAATTGGTATTACTATTATGCTTAGTTTTTGGTAAGTTGTTAATCTTCTATGCCTTTTCCATCAAGTATACGTGGCAAGTGTTTTTCAATTCTTGAAACCCGGGTTTTAACTTGTTTTGCTGTTGAAAAATAGAGTAAATATCCACGTTGTCTGCCAGGTGTTAAGGCATAAAATGCGGTTTTTAATTCTGGCATATCATCCAAAATGTTTTTAAACTCTTCGGGCATATTATATGCAGTTGTTTTTTTTAGTTCAACTTTTAAACCTGCTTTGTTTAGTGCAATAGCTTCTTTTACGTATGATTTTATAGTTGATTTGTTTTTTAATATTTCATCAATATTTGTAAAACGAATTTGCCTTGCTGCTTGCACATTTTTAGTTTGCTGAATTAAAATGTTTTTTGGATCTTTTAGCAATGCGCCTTGCATAAATAATAGGGCACAATAATCTTTAAATCCATGAATTAACACAATATTATTGTTATTTATTGTGTAACACGGACAGCCCCATTTTAACTCTTCGGTAAGTTTACAATCTATCGCAATTGTTCTCAATTCTGCGTATAATTCTTGCCATTTTGTGTCCTTATTGAAAAACCAGTCTACAGTTGGGTTCATATTATGCTGTTATTTGAGTGAGGTTAATTTTTCTGTTTGGTGGTCTAAAATACCAAGATAAAATTACAAATATTGTTTGAAATAATGGTCCAAAAATGGCACTTCCACCATCACCCATAAATATGTGAGAGACTAAAGCGCCTGTCATTAAAAAAAAGAAACCAGCATAAGCCCATTCTTTAAGTAACTTAAAGTTTGGAATTAAAATAGCAATTACACCAAGTATTTTCCATACACCAATTATGTACATAAAATATGGTGGGTAGCCAACATGGTTTATCAATTCATTCATATCATTAAGGTGCAAAATTTGAGCAATCCCGCTTCCTAACATGCCAAATGATAATAGGGCTGTAGCAACCCAATAGATTATTTTATTTCCTTTTTTCATGTTCTTTTTTTTATTGGGTTAATATTTCTTGAAGTTTATTGTGTGCCATATTTATACCATAAGCAAATGGCAATTTAAGTTGTTCGGCCCTATGTTTCTCTGATTGGTAAATTATTTGCATGGTAAGTTTGCTCGTGTTTTCATCAAGTTCTTCAAAGGTTAAAAACTCAAGCTGAACTCCAATTGGCATATTCTCCATTTCAAAAGTGCGTATAATTTTTTGATTGGGTAAATAGGTGTGAATTGTTCCATTGGCTTTAAATACCACATTGCCTTTGTAAGAAGTTTCAAACATAAAACTGCCGTGGTTTTTATTTTCAAGTTTTAAAACTTTTGTACCCATCCATTGTTCAATAAGTTCGGTTACAGAATAGGCTTTAAAAAGCAACGCTAAAGGCAAATCAAATGTTCTTGTAATTACTAATTCTTGCTTGCCTTCTTCGGCAAATATTTGTGTGTTATGTTCCATTTTATTTGCTTTTATATTTTTTCATTACTTCTTCTAGTTTGTTAAACTTTGCATCCCACATTTGTCTGAAAGGCTCAATAAAATCAGCTATTTCTTTCATTTTATTGGGGTTAAAATGGTAATAAATTTCCCTGCCTTGTTGTTCTTGCGTTAACAATTGGCATTCAGTTAATATTTGTAAATGCTTAGATACTGTTGGTCTTGCGGTATCAAAATTAGATGCAATTGCTCCGGCTGTCATTGGTTGCGTGGTTAATAAAAGGAGTATGGCTCTTCTTGTTGGGTCTGCAATTGCTTGAAATACATCTCGCCTTAAATTCATTGTGTAGTTATTTGACTTCAAACATAAGTGTAGTTATTTAGCTACGCAAGTTTTGTTTGATTTATTTTCTATAATCAAAGTGTAAATGTCGAAAAATATAGTCTTAAATTGTAGAATAGGGGTGAGTAAACGGAATGTTTTTTCAATTCCTAAAACGGATCTACATCAGCAAATACAATTGTCGATTTATAATTTTTATCGGTAATTGTTGCTTCCATGCACTTTAAAATATACTGCTTTATTTGGCCAAGGTAGGGCGAAGCTTTATCTATTTTAATTAAAATTTCTTTAATATACATGTTTCTAGCTCTGCCCACATAAGGACTTTCGGGGCCAATTACATTTTCGCCCAAACGTTTAAAAAGTAATTTTTGCAAGCTAAATGCTGCTAGTTCGCAAACATTGTATTCGCGGTGTTTTATGGTTAATTTTATTAACCTGGTATGCGGTGGATATTTGAATTTTTCGCGGTCTAATACTTCATTTGCATATAAAACTTGGTAACGTTGGGCTAACACCTCTTTTAAAACATGGTGGTTTGGTGTACTACTTTGTATAATTACTTTTCCTTGTATTGATTTTCTTCCTGCTCGGCCTCCCACTTGGGTTAGCAATTGATAAGCCCTTTCGTGTGCCCTAAAATCAGGAAAATACAATAACTGGTCGGCATTAATTACGCCCACTAAACTCACATTGCCAAAGTCTAAACCTTTGCTCAGCATTTGTGTGCCAATTAAAATATCGGCTTCATGGTTTTCAAAACTATTAATTATTTGTTCGTGGCCATGTTTGCTTTTGCTGGCTTCTAAATCAAGCCTCAACACACGTGCCTTCGGGAATTGTATTTTTATTTCGTCTTCAATTTTTTCGGTTCCAAAACCTTTAAGCACCACATTATGCGAACCACAAGCCACACAATTGCTTGGCGTTTTACTGGTGTATCCACAGTAATGGCATTTCATGCTATCGTTATATTTGTGGTAGGTTAGGTTAATATCGCAGTTAATACAACGTGGCATCCAGTTGCAAGTTTGGCACTCTAAAATGGGTGCATAACCCCTACGATTTTGAAACAAAATTACTTGTTGATTTGCCTGCAAAGTTTCTTCAATGGCATTGTACAATAACTTTGTTAAATACCCATGCATGCTTTTTGTTCGGGTATCTTCGCTCACATCACCAATTAACATTTCAGGGAGTGGAGCAGTGCCAAATCGGTTTAAAAGTTCTACCAATCCAAACTTATCTGTTTTAGCATTATGATAACTCTCAAAACTTGGTGTTGCCGAACCTAATAAGGTTTTTGCCTGCCAAGTGTATGCTAAAAAAATAGCCGCATCTCGTGCATGGTATCGTGGGGCAGGGTCTTGTTGTTTGTATGATGTTTCGTGCTCTTCATCAACTATAATCAACCCCAAATTTTTAAACGGTAAAAATATAGATGAACGAGCGCCAATTATCACCAATGGATTACCGCTGTTTACTTTTTGCCAAATTTCAACCCGCTCGTTTTGACTAAATTTTGAATGAAACGACAATGCTTTATCACCAAAATACTTACGTATACGCTGCACAATTTGTGAGGTAAGGGCAATTTCGGGCAATAAAAATAACACTTGTTTACCTAATGCAATTTGCTCTTCAATTAACTTAACATACACATGTGTTTTTCCGCTTGATGTAATACCATGTAAAAGCACCACGTCTTTACTTAAAAACTGATTTTTTATTAATTGATAAGCACTTTCTTGTTCGGTATTTAAAGTAAAAGTTTCTACTTCTTGTGTTTGTATAATAAGCCTATCAATAGCATGTTTGTAGGTTACTAAAATATTGTTTTTTATAAGCGTGTTAAGCGAACTATCGCTATAGCCACCATGTGCCAATAACTGTTTTTTAGTTACAAATGGAGTTTGATGTTTTAAGTGCATCAGGGCCATTAAAACATCCAATTGTTTTGGCGATTTTTCTAACGAATCAAATAAGGCACTTAAAGTTTTATCGTTGGTGTATTCATCAGCCAAATTAATGCAAGTAACCGTTTTGGGTTTGTAGGTTTCTTTAATGTCTTCGGTATACACAATTACACCTTTGGTATACAAACCTTTTAGTATGGTAAATACATTTTTTACATCAAGTATGTTGTTAATTTCGCTAATGCTAAGGTGCGGTGCAAGGGTTAAAGCCTCTGTAATTAAAAACTCTTTATCGGTAAGTTGTATGCTATCTAATTCGCAATCGGGGTTAAGCATAACTAGCGTTTCACTTTCAAGCTTAAACACTGCTGGCAAAGCAGCCTTCATTACATCACCCAAACTGCATAAATAATAACTACTTATCCAATGCCAAAACCTAAATTGATGCTCGCTAATAATTGGCTCATCATCTAAAATGGTATTAATATATTTGGCTTCGTAATCTTTTGGTGGGGTATTGCTAGTGGCGTGAATTAATGCACTGTAAAATTTCTTTTTGCCAAATTGCACAATCACCCTTTTGCCTTTTTCTACCTCATTAATCAACTCCGTAGGAACCCTATAAGTGTATAGCTTATGCAAAGGCAATGGCAATACTACTTCAACAAATGTTGCTAATGGTTCGGTCACTTTTGGGCTAAGTAATTATTTAATTTTGGTTAAGGCAAAAAGTTTTTCGGCCTTCATATAATTTGGTTTTTCGTTTGGCAAACTTACCAGCTTTAATGCATAAATAGTTAACACTTTTCCTTGCCATTTCCAGGTACAATATTGCAATCCATTTTTGCCCGAAATAATAACTACATCGCCATCATAAAAACTCATACAATCGCCACCCACACAAGTTTCGTAATAGTTAAATTGGTTTAGGCCGCTTATGTTTCCGTTGGTATAAAATTGTACAGGTACATTGTTGCCAGCTTGTTTATAAATGCCCCCTAAAGTTAGCGAGTTTATAACACGTTGGGTTGATATTGGCGGAAAATTTTGCATGGTACTATCCACTAATCTATCATCGGGTTTAATAAAAACATACTGCACACTATCTATTTTATAACTTAAATAATAAGCCTGCTCGTTTATGTAAATACTTAGAGGTTTGTTGTTAATGTAGTTATCAATTTTTATTTGGTTTGCTGTTTTGTTGGTAAACGCAAAGGTTTGGCTCTCCACATTATTGTATAAAAACGTTACCGAATCGTGGTGTCTTTTCAGCATAATCTCAATCATACCCGTATTATTTGGGGTTGATAACGAACGGTATTTCTCCACCGTATCAAGGTAATTAATTAAAACCCAGTTGCCCTCAAAAAAATTGTAACGGTACTTATCGTACGAGCAACTACCCATTAGGCATACCAAAAATATTATTAAAAGGCCTTTATTCACGTGGCTAATTTAAATAAAAATGTAATTTGCAGCATGATAAAGGTTTTATTTGTTTGTTTAGGAAACATTTGCCGTTCGCCATTGGCCGAAGGTGTTTTTGTGCAAAAAGCTAAAAATCAAAATGTAAATGAGTTATTTTTTGCCGATTCGGCCGGAACTGCATCTTATCATATTGGTAAATTACCTGATATTAGAAGTAGGCAAGTTGCTCAAAAAAATGGTTTTGAGTTAACCCACCTTGCCCGTGCTTTTAAACTATCTGATTTTTATGAGTTTGATTTTATTATTGCCATGGATAAAGATAACCTAAGTAATATTAAAAGACTAATGCCCGAAGATGCTACTCCAAAAATATTATTAATGCGGCATTTTGATACCACAGGAAAAGATCAAGAAGTACCCGACCCATATTATGGCGAACTAAAAGATTTTGAGAAAGTTTATGCCATTTTAGATAGAAGTTGCGATGTGATGCTAGGTTTTTTAATGGATGAGTTGAAACAAGCGAGATAAATAAAAGGCTTTAGGAAGTTTTATTTTGCAAGAATTAAAAAGGGCATTCGCGCTGAAGTGAATGCCCTTTTTGTAGAATAAAATACTACCTAACTAGTTTTTAAAAATACGGATTGATTTAGATACGCCATTAGCATAGGTAATATTTATAAAGTATAAACCGCTTGTTAAATCGGATAATGCTATCTCATTTAATCAAAATTGTCAGATTTAAATACCACCTTGCCTTGTGTGTTCGAAATTGTTAGTGACTTATCTAAACTCGGGTTTTCAAAGTTTAGGTTTATTTTTTGATTGAATGGATTAGGGTACACATTAATAGTTTCTTGCGTTTCTACAACCTTGGTTATTGATGTTTTTATTGTTTCAATATTCACATCAAAAACGGTACTGTTTGCACTAACGCTAACATTTATTGGTAAATACCAAGTGCCATCTATAATTGGTTGTAACAGATAGTTTCCTTCCTCAATCTCATTAAGTATATATTCACCATTAAAACTATTTGATACCGTATATCTGTATGCTTTTAATTTATTTGAATCATAAAGCAATAATGTTGTATTACCTGCTATGCTATTTCCATTTAGTACCTTACCCGAAACCCTTAATGCACCATTAAGTTGCTCTGGTACATTTAACTCAATATTATAATTTGTTGAATTCATAGAAGGAATCACTTTAACCGCGCTATCTAATTTTGATGTATTGCCAAAATAAGTAGGAAGTGTATTTGTTGAATTTAACATACAAGTATCACAAATAATTGGCTGTACCCATATAATAAAAGTGTCGGTGATTACATTATCAAATGTGTATGTACCAAAGCTATTAGTGGCAGAAAACCTAACCGACCTATATGTATCATTTATCTTTTTTAGTAAATGAACATTGGCGTTTTTTATAGTTGAATTTTGCTGCGTTACTATGCCTGAAATATTGAAGGTGTTATCTGCAGAAACAGAAACTAACTGTATACTTTGTAATGTATCAAAAAGCATCCATTGGTTTTGATTCTCTGGTCTTTTTACTAGATGTTCAATTTCCAAAATCACATTGTAATTTCCGCCTGTATAAAAATTAAACGAAGCACTGTCGCTGTTTGCATAAACTAACCTTCCCTCACCTAAAAAATACCAGTTAACAATAAAAGTATCCGTATTGCTTACGGTTATGGCAGAAGTGTTATAAGTAGTAATTGTTGTGTTCTCTAATTTAAACGTAAAATTAGCAGTTTGAGATTTTGCAGTATTTATTCCTATAAATAAAGCAATTAGCATCACTAGTTTATTCATAATTATTGGTTTTTATCACAAAACCAACAACTTCAAAAAAAAGTTTTGATTCGGTAAAAAAAAATGAATTGTTTGATTTTAACCTCCAAAAAACAAATTAGTATTTTCGCTACAATCAACACTTGCAAGTGTAAAACAAAGGTGCTGCTATTACGTATGCTTAATGCATAAACCTTTACTTCGTGGTATAAAATATCCTGTTAAAAATGAGTACATTTAAAGTAAAAGGTGGCAATAAATTAAAAGGCGAATTAGTTCCTCAAGGCGCTAAAAACGAAGCGTTACAAATTATTTCGGCTGTATTATTAACCTCGCAAAAAGTTACCATAAAAAATATACCGCAAATACGTGATGTAATAAAACTTATAGAGTTAATGAGTGATTTGGGTGTTAAGGTCGATAAAATATCAGACGATACTTACACTTTTGAAGCTAAAGATGTTAACCTAGAGTATTTACGTAGCGATGATTTTAAGAAAAAAGGCGCTGCCTTACGTGGTTCCATTATGATTATTGGTCCGTTGTTGGCACGCTTTGGCATGGCATATATTCCAGAACCTGGAGGCGATAAAATTGGCCGCAGACCAGTAGATACACATTTACGTGGGTTCGAAAATTTAGGTGCTACTTTTGAGCATTTGCGCGATGAACGTTTTTATAAAATAAACGGCACAAACTTACAAGGTACTTACATGATGCTTGATGAAGCATCGGTTACCGGAACAGCAAATATTGCTATGGCGGCATCTTTAGCTAAAGGTACAACCCAAATTTATAATGCTGCCTGCGAACCTTATTTACAACAATTATGTAAAATGATTAACAGCATGGGTGGTAAAATTAGCGGCATTGGCTCTAATCTATTAACCATTCAGGGGGTTGATGAACTTGGCGGATGCACACATACCATGTTGCCAGATATGATTGAGATTGGCTCTTTTATTGGATTAGCTGCTGCCACACAATCAGAAATTTTAATTAAAAATTGTGCAATACCCGAGTTAGGTGTTATACCGAGTATATTCCGTAAAATGGGTATTGAGTTAGAGTTTAGGGGTGATGATATTTTTGTGCCTTCGCAAGAAAGTTACAAAATACAATCTTTAATTGATGGCAGTATTTTAACCATAAAAGATGGTATTTGGCCAGCCTTTACACCCGATTTAATTTCTATTGCATTGGTTACCGCTACTCAAGCAAAAGGTAGTGTATTAATTCACCAATGGATGTTTGAAAGCCGCTTGTTTTTTGTAGATAATTTAATTGATATGGGGGCAAAAATTATCCTTTGCGACCCGCATCGTGCAGTGGTAATTGGTAGCAACCGCGAAACTAAATTGCGTGGTATTACCATGAGCTCGCCCGATATTAGGGCAGGTGTGGCCATGCTTATTGCAGCTTTAGCGGCTAACGGAACCAGCACCATCAATAACATTGAACAAATAGATAGGGGATATCAGTTTATTGATAAACGTTTGCAAGCAATTGGTGCAGATATTACGCGTATTGACTAATTTAGCGGCCATGTATAAATGGCTAATTATTGTTTTTGGGTTGATGGTTTTTAACTCGGCTAGTGCGCAAAATCAATTGCGTGTAAACGATACTTTGCCTATGTTTTCGGCCAATACCTTTACCAACGATACTTTTACTTTAGATAGTGTTTTACCTCACTACACCGTTTTTGTATTTTGGGCTACATGGAATTCGCCTTCGCTTGAGTTGTTAGACGAACTTAATCAAAACTACAAAGCCATTAACCCAACCCGCAGAAATATTACTAAAATTAATATTGAGGTGGTGGATATTAGCCTAGATGTAAAACCCGATATTTATCGCATAAACATTAAGCGCGAAAATTGGCCTTGGGAGCATCATATTAACGATTTTTTAGGATGGGATTCGCCCTTAATTGATACGTTAGGTATTACCCAAATACCAACAGTTTTTATAGTTGATAAGTACCGCAAAATAATTGTAATAAACCCTGATATTAACCAATTGCGCAATACACTTAGCAATATTAAGCTTAATGCCGAGTTGTCAAATTGACACTTAACCCTTACATGGCAATGTATTTGCCCAAAAGCACATGAAATCAAAACTAAAAAACTTTTTTAAAGGCATGAACCAAGAACATACCAACGATACTGCTGCAAACAATAACGAAGAGTTAAACCAAAATAGCGGCAACCCAACTAACGAAAATGAAAATACGTCAGTTGATGGCAACGAAAATCAGCCAGAAACGGAAAATGAGTCAGTTCGCGACTTTGAGGCTGAGTTAAAAGAAAAAGACGATAAGTATTTACGCTTATACGCAGAGTTTGAAAATTACAAACGTAGAACGTCTGCCGAAAGGATTGAGTTATTTAAAACGGCTGGACAAGAAGTAATGTTGGCCATGATACCTGTTTTAGATGATTTTGAACGCGCTTTAAAAGCAATGGAAACTGCAACAGAAGTAACTGCCGTTAAAGAAGGTATTGAATTGGTTAGTCATAAATTTAAGCATACCTTAAGCGCAAAAGGATTAAAAGTAATGGAAGCTATTGGGCAGCCATTTAATGCAGATTTGCATGAGGCCATTACCAGTATTCCTGCGCCTACAGATGACTTAAAAGACAAAGTAGTTGAAGAGTTAGAAAAAGGATATTATTTAGGCGAAAAGGTTATTCGTTACGCTAAAGTGATAGTAGGCAGTTAATTTATTTAACACAAGTATTTAAAAAACGAAAACCTTAATGATGTTTTAAAACAACAACATCATTCTATAAAACTTAAAATGGCAAAAAGAGATTATTACGAAATATTGGGATTAAACCGCAACGCTAGTGTTGATGAAATTAAAAAAGCCTACCGTCAGATGGCTATAAAATTTCATCCTGATAAAAACCCTGGCGATAAAACTGCCGAAGATAAATTTAAGGCTGCTGCCGAAGCTTACGAAACTTTAAGCGACCAAAACAAACGTGCAAATTACGATCGTTTTGGGCACCAAGGCGCAAGTGCTGCTGGCGGTGGTGGATATGGTGGCGGTGGCATGAATATGGATGATATTTTTAGCCAATTTGGTGATGTGTTTGGTGATGGTGGTAGTCCGTTTGAATCGTTTTTTGGTGGAGGAGGAAGCCGTGGCGGAAGACGAAGCGGTGGTGTTAGAGGAAATAATGTGCGCATAAAAGTTAAACTTACTTTAAAAGAAATTGCCGATGGCGTTGAAAAGAAAGTTAAGTTTAATAGACTTGTTACTGCCGATGGCCTAACTTTTAAAACTTGTGCTACCTGTAATGGTGCAGGGCAAGTGCGTAGGGTTACACAAACCTTTTTAGGACAAATGGCTACAACTGCTGCTTGCCCAACTTGTAATGGCGCTGGTAAAATAGTTGATAAAAGACCTAGCGGTGTTGGTGCCGATGGATTGGTAGGAAAAGAAGAAGTTGTTGCCATAAATATTCCTACTGGTGTTTCGGATGGTATGCAATTAAGCATGAGCAGCAAAGGTAATATGGGTCCTAATGGTGGACCTGCTGGCGATTTAATAATTGTTATTGAAGAGATAGATGATCCCGTTTTAAAACGCGAAGGAAACAATATTGTGTTTGATTTGCACATCTCTTTTATTGATGCCGCACTTGGTACAAACGTAGAAATACCAACGGTTGATGGTAAGGTTAAGCTTAAAATAGAAGCTGGTACGCAAGGTGGTAAAATTTTGCGTTTGCGTGGTAAGGGATTGCCAGAATTAAACTCTCATCACCGAGGCGACCAATTGGTGCATGTTGATATTTGGACTCCACAAAAACTAACAGCCGAAGAAAAAGCAGTATTAGAAAAACTGCGTGATGCTGATAATTTTCAACCACACCCAGGTAAAAACGACAAAAGCTTTTTTGATAAAATGAGGGAGTATTTTCAATAATAATTTTACAACAAAACCAATAATAAAAAGCCGTTTTAAAAGTAATTTTAAAATGGCTTTTTTGCGCAGTAGGAGTTATGATTTTGATGTTTGATTAGGGTTTTATTTTGGTTGATTTAAGGTTTGTTAACGTTTTGCAGATTTGGATGAGCGGGCTTTTCAGCACAAATGTTCTTTCGAAGCACAAAACATTCTGCAATCACAAAGCTGTATGCGGAGAACGAAACCACGCTATTGCAAATGTGCTGTTAGTGGCTGGGCTTCTCATTTCGCTTTTATTGGTATCCAAATTTCTTCTTCTGATGTCGGGTCGTTGTTTTTGTATTTGTCTCCCAAAACTTCAAAATGCGGTCTGTTGTCTAAAGCGTAGTCCGAAGTTGGCAACCAAGTTCCCAAAATATATTTAAAAATAGAATTGTCCGTGTTCAAACCCTTGTATTCAAAAACTGCATAAAGTCCGCCTTGTAAAACAAAAGTTTCCATTTCGGACGGCACATTGTCAAAGGTTGCAACTTCAACAGTTGCCCACTTTTCAAATTCATTTGTCGGCTTGAAGTCCGCAAAATGATTGGGTTTGTAAACAACCAATGAAATTAGGTCGTTTGTCAAGTTGTTAGTTATTTCTTTTCGTCTTGGCGAAAATGTCCGCCAAAGTTCGCTAATTTTGTAGTCCGCTATACTCATTGTTAGTCGTCTGCCTACTAATTTTTTTTCGTTTAATGTGTCAATTCTCGGTGTCATTTTTCTAATTAAATATCATTTTTGTCGTCCTTATTTTGTCTGTTGTGTAGTTTGGCAAGGTCGTCAGCTACACTTGCACACAACTTATTTATATGCGTTATAATTCTCAACCCAAATCACACATATTTAAAATCAAATATATTAATATTTATCTCTTAAAAATTTGTAGTTTAAAACTTGGATTAAGCAAGAAATGCAACAATTCAATTAATTTAGTTTTAAAAATTACCCTTTTAAATTTGCGTCAAAATCAACCATCCATTCAATACCATATTTGTCTCTAAACATTCCAAAATAAGTACCCCACAAACTTTCAGAAATAGGCATTTCAATTTGTCCGCCTACCGAAAGGCCATTGAATAATTTGTCTGCTTCTTCTTTACTTTCGGCACTAATTACAATTTTGCTTCTGTTCTCATTTTCGTTTGTACGTCCCAATATTTCGGGTACATCATTTGCCATTAAAATACTGTTACCAATTGGCAAGGCTATATGCATTATTTTATTTTCTTCATGTGTTGCTACAGGAAATTCAGCACCAGCCAAATCTTTAAAGCGAACTATTTTTGCAAACTCCCCGCCAAATACTGATTTATAAAACGTAAAGGCCTCTTCGGCATTGCCGTTAAAGTTAAGGTGTGGGTTAATTTGTGCCATATAAATTTGTATTAAATTAGGTTATTCTTCATTAGGAAATTTAGTCATATCCATATAAAATATTTCCCAAGTGTGTCCATCAAAATCTTCAATGGTTCGTTGTTGCATAAAACCATAATCTTTCATTTCATTAGGTTCAATGCCGCCTGCATTAATGCCATCATTTACTATTTTATTCACCTCTTCAACACTATCTACCGATAATGAAAATAAACCAGCTAAAGTTGTTTTAGTATCTGCAATTGGTTTGGTTGCAAACCCCGCAAATTTTTCGTGGGTCATAATCATTACAAAAATATTTTCACACCACACCATACATTTTGCAGTATCGTCTGAAAATTGAGGATTGTTTGTAAAGCCTAATGCCATGTAAAAGTCCATAGATTTTTGAAGGTTTTTTACAGCTAAATTTATAAATATTTGTTTTGCCATTTTGTTTTTGTTTAACTCAAATATATTAATTTTTAATACTTAAAAAACGGGTGTGTTTAAAATTGGTTTAAATGGCAAAGGTTTACATTCCCATGCTTGGCAAAGAAACGGATTTCGAAGCTCAAAACTATCTGCCAGCAATGAATCCGCCTCAGTCCGAAACAAAGCTTTATTTAACTATTTAATTGCCTCTTTTTAGTAGATGTTGTTAGCAGTAAGTTTTCTTATCATATTGTTGTTAAGATTTGGTTATTTACTTTCGCCAGTTTATAGTCTTCCTTCATTGTTGATGTCATTCCAGAACCGAAATAAACACCTGTTGGATTAATAAAACCGTCATAAACAATCTTGTCATTAAAGGGCATAAGTGTTGTTTTTACTAGAACAGGGAAACGATCAAAAAACTCGTAAAAGCTATCGCCTAATGCTTTTACTGCATAAAATTTATTATCTTTTGTGTCTATAAAAATTGCATTTTTGGATAAGCATTTGAAAATTATAAAGGTACTTGAAATTGTTTTTTTGAAACCATTCAAAGTTGAAATTTGCTCGGGTGACAAGTGGTTAAAATTTGTTGTGATATAGTCGTCAACTAATTTTTTGTTATCGAGTAAAAAGTCGCGGCACTTTGATTTTATTGAAATGTCCAAGTCAATAAATTGCTCAAAGGTTACATGGTTATCAATGATATTACTTTGTTGTCCAACGAAAAATAAAAGGTAAAGATGCGTCCTTAAAAATGTTCTATATTCTATGTCTGTTAGTGTCATACTTTGTTGTTATTAAGCTTATTGGTTACTTATTTATACGCGATAAATCTACTTCATCACTTCAACAAAATCACGTATAAAAAATCAAATATATCAATATTTATCACTTAAAAAACGGTGTTTAAATTTGGTTTAAATGATAAAAGGGAAGATGGTTTATTTTAATTGGTTTGAAAACCTTGTTGCAGTGGGCTTATGTGGCTTATTTCAACAAAGGATTAAATGATAGTTTGAAGAAAAAGGATTGTTTATTCTTTATAATTTAGTACCAGTAGCTTTTGTGTCCAAAGTTAATGTTAATAGAGGACTAAGATTTTTCATATGCATAAAATGTGTCAAAGATTACCTGTTGCGTTTTTTTTGCTTCCTCAAATAAGGTCGTATAATGTTCTGTTTGTTCATGATTTTCCCATTCCGTATTGTCAGGATAAGGAGAAATAAAATGAACCTCATTAGCTGAAATTTCTGCTGTCTAAGAGCCGATAAAAACTTGTTA
>JAGPCI010000219.1 GCA_018058165.1 Bacteroidia bacterium | reverse complement strand
TATTGATGGTGATAGCTCAACACAAATTATTATTCCCAATGTGTTTTCGCCTAATAACGATGGTATAAACGATTGTTATCAAATAACAGGTATCACCCAAAAGTGCGATGAGTACCATATAGTAATTTACAACCGTTGGGGAACTATGGTATACGAGAACACAGATGGAAACTGGTGTTGGGATGGCAGAAACGGTGCAGGAGAAGATATACCAGCAGGCGTTTATTATTACATTATAACCCTAAAAAAGAAAAGTGGCGCCCAACGAAATGAGCATGGAACTATCACTTTAATTAGGGACATTAAGTAGCATAAAAAAACCACGCTTTGTTAAATACTAAGCGTGGTTTTAAAAATGATTACAATTGGTATAATCAGATTGATATTTTACTGCAAAATAATCTCAACCCTACGGCACCATTTGGCTTTATCTGGATTGTAAACATCATTATTGCAGTTTATATTGGTAGACACGCGATGACGGATTTTAAAGCCATTAACAACCCTTGTAATTGTTAAGCACCTGTCAGCCGCTAAAGCTTCATTATACTTTTCTGTTCCAATCCAATCTGTATAACCAACCACCTTTACCAGCTTACTTTTACGCGAGCCTAAAAACTTTCGCAATTCTGCTTTCTGTTCTGTGGTTATTTTGGCGTTATCAAAAGAAAAATAAAGGTTTAATTGTTTAGCTCCAATACGATGAAAGGTTGCACCTCTTGCTACATCATTAATTAATGTATCTAACGCGTTAGCTCTAACATTTTTGGCGTTGTTATTAACTGTTAGCGTTCCTTCTTTAATAGCTTTTTCGAGTGCAGCAAACTGTTTTTTTAGCTCGTCAATTTCTATTTGTTGTTTATTAATTGATGTGCTAATTGAATCAAAAAACAACTGCATACCAGGGTTTGCAATTACTTGTTCTTCTAACAGTTTATCTGCCATGTATTTGTTCAGCTTTTGGCGCATTTCAAGCGCTTGTTGCTGTATTTCGGCATTGCTGCTATCACGTTTAGATTGTGCATTAACCGCACTTAGCCCAAACACTATCAAGCATAACCCTAAAATGTATTTTAGCTTACTTATCATTGTATTTAGCAATTAGCAATTCAATATTGGTTTGAAGCTCTTTGATTTTTTTTAACTGCTCGATATTTTCGATTTTATATTTAGTTAAAATTTTCTCTAGGTCTTTGTTCAGCTTCACCATTTCGGTTTTAACATTAACTAACCCAGGATTGCTTTTTTCGATGTTAATTAAGCCATTAATTTTATCGTTAACCTTATCTATTTGGTCTTGGATAACTTGCTCGTTAACCATCTCTGGCTTACTTATTCTTCTTTCAGGTTTTTTAAAGTTAAACGCAATTGCTATCTCGTTTGATGCAGGCGCTAATCGATTTAAGTTACCTGTATTATGGTAATAATTATAGGCTACCATAACGTTTTTAAAGTTAAACCCTACGCCCATTACAACTGAACCTTGAGTACGATATCCAGCAGTTAAAGAAACTGTTTCGTTCCAGCTAGCATTTAATAGTACATCTACCATTTTGGGCGCAGTTACAAAGTTGTAGTAATTTACTATTGGCTTTAAATCGTAATCACCATCAGCATCTAAAGTAAATTTGTAATTAGCCCCTGCTATAAAAAAGCCGTTTAAGCTTTCGGTACCGGTAAGCATCATTGGTGAGGAAGCGTATGCCTCGAAGCTCTTTTTGTATCGGTATACTAAACCTGCACCACCCGTAACCAGCATTTTATTTAGGTTACTACTGTTTAAAGACGGATCAGACATAACTACTTGCGAAGTAAATAAATCGGTACGCAAATTGTTTTGCACAAAGCCTAAACTTAAGCCTAAGCTTAGTGTTTGGTCTGATGTTAGTTTTACCAATTTACTATAAGCACCTTCAACATTAACCAATTGAAAAGCACCACTCCATTGACTAACCGCTTTTGCACCCAAGCCACCTGTTTTATTTGCAAATGGCGAGTGTACACCAAAGTTTATTAAGCGTGGCGAAGCGTCAACTCCACCTACAAATGTTTTGGCATTAAACATGGTATGTATATTATCATAACTGCCTGCCATTGCCGGGTTGCTTAAAAAAGGATTAAGCAAGTTGGTGTATAAATTTGAGCGGTCTTGTGCGTTTGATACATTAACCATTAACGCAGCTACAAATAAGCTTGTATATATTTTATTATTCAATTTCATAATAATTTCTCCTATCAATTATTGGTTAACAATATTTAACGCACCAGTAAATTTATCTCCTGTTTTGCTGTTGTAAAATACGTAGAAGTAAACTCCTGTAGGCAATGTTTTTCCGTTGTATGTAGCGCCCCAATTATTTTGATAATTGTTTGTAACAGAAAATACTTCCAAACCACCTTCGTTGTATACTGCTAAACTGTAATCTGCATATAATTGTGGGTTATCAATTGCAAACACATCATTAACACCATCATTATTTGGCGACATGTAGTTGTTGGCTGGTAACTTTTGTTTTACCTCAATTTGGTCACTTACGTTTATAGTAATGTTTGCCGTATCATACAATGGTATAGCTTGCAAATCAGTTACAACAACTTTAAAGTCGAACCTGCGGTTTTTCTCGTAATCAATAGTAACCACATTGGTTAATGCCCCTGTTGTTGCGTCTACATCAAAATACTCGCTTCCTTTACCGGTTAAGCTGTATTGCAAATTAGCTCCTGCATCAGGACTAGATGCAGTGATATTTCCTAAAATGGTATTAGCGCTATCGCTTTCTGAAACAGTAAATGTTTGATTTAAAATCATTGGTTTTTCACTCACATCAATAACATCAACCACAAATACGTTTTCGAATGTTAAGCCCCCTTTGTCGGTTGTAGAAACACGAACCGAGTAGCTTGATTTATTTTCGAAGTTGGCAGAGAAATTACTACGTAAAGTTGAACCTTCAATAATAAACATTGCATTATCTGTACTTCCCGTACCTGCAATTAAGCTGTAAGTAAATGCATCAACTGCATCAACATCAGATGTGTTAAAACTTCCTATTTCAGTAAGTACAGGTTTGTTTTCTTGTAGCGTATTGTTGCTAATAACTAATGCAGTAGGAGCATCATTTTCATCATTAATATTAATGGTAAATGTTTTTTCAAAATATGCGTGTGTTGCATCTGTTACTCTAACTCTAATGTTATAAAGTTTTTTAGCCTCAAAGTTAAAAGTTGCGTTTGTAATTAACGAGTCTCCTAAAATTTTAAAGCTTGCATTATCTGTAGCGCCTAAGCCATTAACTAAAGAGAAATTAAAGTCGATTGTTTGATCCGGGTCGGTAGCGCTTAATAAGCCTACAAACTCATCAACCGGCATGTTTTCACTTACGTTGTTATTGCCTAAATCAATTGCAGTAGGTGCATCAACACTATCTTTAATATTAATAATAAACTGCTTTGTGAAACTAGTTCCTGCGGCATCAGTAGTGCTTAATACTACTAAGTAAAAATTCTTGGTTTCATAATCGAATGTTGCAGTGGTACGTAACTCATTTCCTATAATAAAGAAGTTACTGTTGTTATTACCTGTAACATTTGCAAAGCTGTATAAAAATGCATCGTTAGCATCTTGGTCTATTGTACTTAAGTCGCAAACCTTACTTGATACAGGTAAGTTTTCGGCAATAATATTTGTGCTTAGTACAATGTTACTTGGTGCATCATTACTATCTATCACTACAACATTAAATGCTTTTTCTACAGTTCCGCCATTGCCATCATTACTTTGTATGCGAATGGTATATGCGCTTTTGTTTTCGTAGTTAAATATTCTATTAGAACGTAACTCAGCTCCAACAATCACAAAGTCTGCATTGTCTGCATCACCAGCGCCAGGAACAAAGGTATAAGTATAGTTATTTGTTACGTCTTGGTCGGTGGTAGTAAAACGACCAACTGCAGTACGTGATAACCTGTTTTCTGTTATTTCATTTGCAGAAAGTGTAATATCAGTTGGTGTATCGTTGGTATTTAAAATGGTAATTTCAAACTGTTTTTCGTATGATAATCCACCATTATCTGTAGTACGCAAACGAATGCTATAACTAGCCTTTTGCTCAAAATCAAACATTGAAGCTGTTAACAAACTATCATTTCTTACTATAAAGCTGTTGTTGTTAGATCCACCGTTTCCGCTTACTAAAGTATACGTAAACGTGTTGTTTGCATCAGCATCAGAACTATATATTAATCCCACAAACGCATTTGGCGCACGGTTTTCATCAACAGTAATATTATTTAATGATACGTTTGTTGGTGCATCATTACTATCAGTAATGTTTATTACAAACTGTTTAGTAAATGTTGCGTATCCATCAGTTGTTTGAACATAGAGTGTGTAAATTTGCTTTGTTTCAAAATCAAAACTGCTATTGCTGCGTAGTTGATTTCCATTCAAATAAAATGCACTGTTATCATTTCCGGTTACGTTAGCAAATGAGTAAATAAAACTATCAGTACTGTCTTCATCAGCTGTACTAAATGAACCAACAACGCTATTAATTAACCTGTTTTCGGCAAAACTATTATTGCTTAAAATAATATTTGTAGG
>JAGPCI010000218.1 GCA_018058165.1 Bacteroidia bacterium | reverse complement strand
GGTTTGTAACAGCTGGTTTTAATAACATTTCAGCCAGTTTGCTTTGGCTTAAAAAGTTTGTAGTACGGTTTATTTTATGATACATAGAACCCTCGCCAAGTACATCTAAATCTTGCGCAAATGGATGCGCTGCATTTGAATATTCGGCACCATCAAAAGTGCTAAAAAAAGCTTGGGTTTCTTGCTCGCAAATTTGCTGAATGGTTTTGTGGTAATTTAGTTTTTTATTTGCTTTGGTATGCAACTTCATCAACCCTAAAAAAACAGTTAAAACAACAATAACTGCCCACCACAACAATAAGTTGCTTAAAGCATAATAGGCTAAAAACAACATCAAAATAAATATACCCAAGCGTGATATTGTTAGCCAGTTTATTTGTTTTTTAGTAGCTGTAGATATACTTTTAGCTTGTTGTAAATGGTTGTCGAAAAACACTTGGAATGGCTGCATTATTGCGATAGATTATGTTAAAAAGGTACTGCAAAAAAATACCTATACAACAAAGTTATGCTGTATAGGTATGTATATATTTTAAATTAAACTAACGTTGTTGTTGTGCACCTTGAATTAACTGTTGCAAGTTTCTACGCGCCATTACAAAATCAGGGAAAATTTGAATTGCTTTTTGGTAAGCTTCACCTGCTTTTTGGTATTTTTGGGTTTGTATAAACAAGTAACCTTTCATATTCCAGCAAGCGGCAACAATTGGTACACGTTGGCTTTGTCCTTGGTCAATAAAAATATCAACACTGTCGGTTGTGTTTTTATATTTTTCCATCATTTCGTTGATGCTTTTTGTTGCAGCATCAAACTCGCCTGTTACCAATTGTACTGAAGCAATTTTATACATATATTCTGCCTTGCCAGTTTTAGCATATAAGTTTTTTGCCAATGCAAATAACTCATCAGCCTTACCCAATTGCTCTAAACAAAGCATTTTGTATTTTGCATATTCTTCATCTTCTGGATGACGTTTTAATGCGGCTTCGGTGGTTGTGTAACAAGCTTCAATATTTTGTACGGCTAAATACATACTTGGCAACGAGTCGCGCAAGGTGTTTGTGCTATCTTCTGATAATATTAATTGTACTGCAGTAATTGCAGTGGGTATATCTTTTAAATCGTAACTGGTTTTGTATAACGTTTTAAATTTTTCTAACGATGCATTACCCGTGGGGGCATTATTAGTGTTACATGCAGTTAATGTTAGGGTAGCCGCAATTGCGGTGGTAATTAATAATTTCATATTGTATTTTGTTGTTTTAATAAATTATTGCAAGCTTGTTTTATTGTATTTTCTATTGGTATAAATTCAAACCCAATGGTATCTTTTATTTTTTGGTTGTTGTAAAAATATTTCTTTAATGATGCACGCGAGGTTTCTTTGGTTAAGTTAGGTTTTTTACCTGTAAATAATGATACTAATGCAGCTCCAATCCAAGCACATTCGGCTAAAAACTTATTTACTTTAATAGTAGGCTTCTTTTTATTTAGTTGTGTTGATGCAAGGTTTAAAAAGTGTTTCATATCTACATTGTTACTTATCAAAATAAACCGTTGGGCAAATATATTATTATCCATTAATTTTATAGCTGCATCGGCCACATCAAGCACATCAACATAACCATTAATGCCATGTGTATAAAACGGCATACCTTTAAGCACCATGCCAAATAAAGCACACGAGCCTTTTTGCCAATTTCCGCTACCTAATATTACTCCTGGATTTACAATTACCACATTTAAACCTTCTTCTGATGCACGCCAAACTTCCATTTCGGCTTTGTATTTACTAATAGCATAATTGCTGTTTAGTTTCGAGTTGGTCCATTTTGTTTTTTCGCTTACTTGCGCACCACTTTTTTCTCGTCCAAGTGCAGCAATCGAGCTAATATGTGCAAATTTTTTAACACCTGCAATCATACTAATATTAACCATGTTTGCGGTTCCTTGCACATTTAACTGCATCATTTGTTCCTTATCTTTTTGACTAAAAGATACCATTGCAGCACAATGATAAACTTCATCAATTCCTGTTAAAGCTATTTGTAATGCAGTTACGTCTAATACATCAGCATCAACCCAAATTAGGTTTTGTTTTGCGGTATTATCATCAAATTGTAGGCTATATATGTATTCAAACTCGGCCATGTTACTGCCCGTACGTTTTAATGCTTTAACCTGTAAGCCCTTTTGTAGTAGCCTACACACCACATGTGCGCCTAAAAATCCTGTTGCTCCGCTTACTGCTATCAAAGTGTGGAAATGTTTATTAACTGCGGGCGAAAATAAGGTATTTTGCGGCATTAAACATACAACATGCATTTAAGCGATTTTTTAAGCCCTATACCTCAATCGGTATTTGATAGTATTAACGAAACTACGCCCAAAAGTTTGGTTAATGTAATAGATATTCATACCAGTCAGTTTCCTGATTTGGAGGGTGTGCAACTGGTCATTATTGGTGTAAAAGAAGAACGGTTAAAACCCGAACATATTGGCATTAGCACCACTCCCGATGAGGTTAGAAAACAATTTTACAAACTGCTTCAACCCAAATACAAAATTAAAATTGCCGATTTAGGTAATATAGAGCCTGGTAGTAATGTAAACGACACCATGTTTGCATTAAACGAGTGTTTAAAAGAATTGCATCAACTAAAAATTGTTACCATTATTTTAGGTGGAACAAGCGATTTGGCTTATGCGCAATTTACTGCTTACCAAGGCCTCAATCAAAATTTAAATGTACTGGCTATAGATGCCAAGATAGATTTAAAACAGCACGAAACCGACCCATTATATTCTAATTATTTGTATAAATTTATTACCCATCAACCCAACTTTTTATTTAACATTACCCACATTTGTAACCAGGCTTATTATGTTGAGCAAGAGAGTTTAGATGCGTTTGATAAAATGAATTTTGATGTGTTGAGGCTTGGCCAAGTGCGCACAAAAATGCAAGAAACCGAACCATTGGCGCGTAATGCAGACATGGTGGTGTTTAGTTTAAATAGTATTAAAGCGGCTGATATTTCGGCCAGTGTAGACATGAACCCGAATGGACTTTATGGCGAAGAAGCTTGCCAAATTTCGCGTTATGCTGGTATGGGAAATGATTTATCAAGTATTGGTTTTTATGATTTAAATGCTTTTAACGACTTAAAACATTGTGGTAGTAAATTGGTATCGCAAATGGTTTGGTATTTTGTTGATGGATTTTATAACCGCAAACACGATTATCCAACCAACCAAAGTAAAGATTACATGATTTATCGTACTACGTTTAAAAACAGCGACCACGAAATTGTGTTTTATAAAAACATATACAACGAACGTTGGTGGATGGAAGTGCCTTATCCTAAAGAACGCTCAAACCAAAAAGGAACATTTATGGTGCCTTGTAATTATAGCGATTACCAAGCTGCTTTAAATGATGAAATACCTGATAGATGGATGCGGGCCTATCAAAAATTAATTTATTAGTAATTATTAACTAGTTAGTGTTTTGGTTAATTTGGGTTGAACCGGCCTTTTTATACCTACACTTTTTATGCATATTTGCCAAATGGAAGCATATTTTGAATTTGCCATTACTTGTAACGAAGATATTAGAGACTTATTAATTGCCGAATTAGCCGAATTGGATTATGATGGATTTATAGAAACAGACGAAGGTTTTTCGGCTTATATTCCTAAGTCGTTGCACAATGCGCTTACCTATAACGATATGCTTTTAAAGTATGGCCTAGATCCTAATATGATGCCGCACAATGTTATCGAGCCTCAAAACTGGAATGCACAATGGGAAGCATCATACGAACCGATAATTGTTGCCGATAAAATATTGGTAAGGGCACCATTTCATAACGAAGAATTAAATTATCCGCATACCATAACTATTCAACCTAAAAATACTTTTGGCACTGGCCACCACGAAACCACACAGTTGGTTTTAGAACTTATGCTTGAGGAAGATTTTAACAACAAAGTTATTTTTGATTATGGCTGCGGAACGGGTGTTTTAGGCTTAATGGCTTTAAAGTTTGGTGCTGCTAATATTATTGCAAACGATATTGATGAATGGTGTTTGGATAATATTGCCGAAAATAAAAACCTAAATAATTTAACTAATTTTGAGTTTAGGCTTGGTACTTTAGCTGTAATAAAAGCTACCGAAATGTTTGATGGTGTATTGGCCAATATCAATAAAAATATTTTGTTGGATAGTTTTGGAGCAATTACAACTCATCTTAAACCAAATGCTTTTTTAATAATTAGTGGGTTTTACCACAGCGATTTAATCGATTTGCAAAATGCTGCATTACCATTAGGATTAACGCTTGATAAATACTTGGTAAAAAACAATTGGTGTTCGGCAAAATTTACTTTTAAACCGCTATAAATAATAATTACAATTTTATAAAATATAACACGTATGTACGGCAAATTACAACAACATTTACAAAAAGAATTAGCTGATATTAAAGAAGCTGGCTTATATAAAAGCGAGCGTATTATTGTATCAGAGCAAGATGCAGAAATTACATTAAATACAGGTAAAACCGTATTGAATTTTTGTGCCAATAACTACCTAGGTT
>JAGPCI010000217.1 GCA_018058165.1 Bacteroidia bacterium | reverse complement strand
GGCCAATACGTAGTTTAAGGTTTGGTTGGCACAA
Source organism: Bacteroidia bacterium (assembly GCA_018058165.1). Taxonomy (GTDB): domain Bacteria; phylum Bacteroidota; class Bacteroidia; order UKL13-3; family UKL13-3; genus UBA6183. The sequence goes on along the minus strand of JAGPCI010000217.1, from coordinate 4,573 downwards.
CCACTTAATACCTGGCTGTAGGCCGCATAACTGTAATTGCGGTTGTAGTAACTGTTTAAGTAATTACGCACCTGCACACTATCGTTAATATTTACACCTGCATTGGCCAGCATGGTTAAGTTTTGGTTAATTGTAGCGCAGCTAATATAGTTAATGCCGAATATTATTGCAATTTGAGTTGACTTTAATTTTTCTCCTCGGCATCTACCATTGCAAATTTGTTTTTGGTTGGCACTAAAACAAATGCAATTGGTAGGATTTGGTTTGGTATTTCAACCACAATTAAATAATCAAGCTCTATTTGTTGCAGGGCTGTGGTGGCTAAAGCACTCCACCCCTTGGTTACGTAAAAACGGGTGGTGGTTTCGGTAGCGGTAAATATTATCTAGAACGCTGGTATTTTACAAAGCACTTTGTATCCTTGTAATCAACATTTGTATAATACGCTTATTAATTTCTGTGGTGTGTTGGTGGTAAAACATAAGTTCATCGGTAGTAAAAAGTCCTACAATCAATCCAATATAAAATGTGCGTTGTGTTAAATTGTTTTGCAAAGTTTGTTTCACTAGCAAATCAAGTTGAGGTATTGGGTTGGGTTGATTTTTTATTTGCTGTATAAAGTGAAGCACCAACAAATCGTGCTGAAATTTTAAAATTGGCCTTAAAACATCGTTCTGAAACTGCTCAATTGTTAAGGATATTCGTTCATTATCCAATACAATTTCAGGTCGTAATGGCAAAATACTTGCATTTCTATCCATCATTAATAAATTATTTATACTTGTAAAAGCCTATATATGCTCACTTTGTTTTAAATATCAAACAAATATATTGCACAAGAAAAAATTTATCATACCTTGCGACCTCATTTATTAAATAAAATTACAATGCAAGAAGGCACAGTAAAGTTTTTCAACGAAACGAAAGGCTTTGGATTTATCTCTCCAAGTAATGGAAACGGACAAGACATTTTTGTTCACGTATCAGGTTTACAAAGCGAGATTCGCGAAAACGACAAGGTTACATTTGAAACGCAAAACGGCCCTAGAGGCTTAAGCGCGATTAACGTTAAAGTTATATAATTACAACATTGTTATCGTTTAAAAACATGCTTTAGGGCATGTTTTTTTTTGCCGTTTTCTTTGTGTTAATTTGGTAACACATTTTTTAATGAATCAATTTACCGAGACAATTCCGCATAACCTAACTTCTGCTGCAAAAACACTTAAGCGTTTTTTGTACAGTCAGTATTTTAGTGATGGTATTCGAATTTCAATAGGGTTGCTTTTGCCCTCGGTTTTGTTTTATAATTTGGGCGATATACATAAAGGTATAGCCATCTCTATTGGCGCATTATGTGTTAGTATTCCCGATAATCCTGGCCCTTACGAGCACCGCAGAAATGCAATGCTTGCTACAATAGCGTTAATATTTATAATGGCTTTTATCACCCCATTATTTGCCCACTTTGCCCCGTTACTTACTGTTTTTATTGGTGTAAGTTGCTTTTTGTTTAGCATGATGCATGTGTTTGGTGCAAGAGCTTCGGCAATTGGTATATCGTGTTTGGCCGTAATGATTTTAGGAATTGACCAAAAACTTAGTGTTACCCAAGCCCTATTTTACTCGGCTTTGGTTACATGCGGTGGTGTGTGGTATTTCTTTTTAAGCTTTTTTAGTCAAAAATTAATGCCTTACCGTGCATCAAAACAAATTTTAGGCGAATGCATTTTTGAAGTTGCAAAGTTTATTGAACTTAAAGCGGGCTTTTATAAGCAAGGCATTAATATAGAAGAACAATATAAAAAGGTTATCGACCAACAGGCTGTTGTAAACGAATACCAAGAGCATGTGCGCGAAATATTATTTAAAACCCGCAAAATTCTTATTGATTCAACCCCAACTAGTAGGTCATTATTATTAACTTTTATTGATTTGGTTGATTTGTATGAACAAAGCATGGCCACACATTACAATTATGCTGATATTCATAACAACTTTGGACATACAGGCATATTGCCGCATTTTGAAAAAGTAATTATACAAATGGCCAATGAACTTTCTGACATTGGTAACAATATGCATAGCCACGAGCACAGCCTTTTGCATAACGATTTTATTCCGGCCTTAAATACACTTAAAGCTAAGGTTGATGAATTAGAAGAACAAGGCATAAAAACACATGTATTAAAACGGATATTAATTAACTTAAGAAACATTAATAACCGCATAGAAACCATTCATGGGTACGAGCAAGGTGCACAACAAATTACAGCCGAGCGTAGTGCAGAGTTTAAACGATTTGTTCAGCCACAGATAATTGATTGGCAATTATTTATTGCAAATATTACCCCAAAATCAAACCACTTTAGGCACGCTGTGCGCATGGCAATTGTATGTATGATTGGTTTTGTATTTGCACAAACCATATACAACGCTACTTACAGTTATTGGATTTTAATATCAATTATAGTGATTTTAAAACCCGGATACAGCCTAACAAAAAAACGAAATTACGAGCGATTAATAGGCACCATTGTTGGTGGTGCAATTGGTTTGTTGGTGTTAAAGTTTTTTCCAGGGGTTGATGCACGGTTTGCATTTTTGGTAACATTTATGGTGCTTGCCTTTAGTTTTATGCGCATAAAGTATATAGTAAGCGTGTTATTTATGACACCCTACGTTTTAATTGTGTTTAGTTTAATACAAAATGGCGTTGGTTTTTCGGTTGCTTGGGAGCGCATTTTAGATACTTTTATTGGCGCTATTTTGGCATTAAGTGCTACCTATTTTATTTTACCAAACTGGGAGTCGTACCAACTAAAGGATGTAATGCAAAAGGTGTTAATAGCCAACATGAATTACCTAAAATCAATTGCCCAAAGAGACGAAACGCAGTTGTCGCAATCAAACCACAAGCTTGCTCGTAAAGAGCTTTATGTGCAAAGTAGTTATTTAACCACCATATTTCAGCGCATGTTGGCAGAGCCAAAAAGCAAACAAAAAAACGCCACCAATGTATTTCAGTTTACGGTTTTAAATAACCAACTTACCTCCTATTTGGCCACTTTATCATACCAATTAAATACAAACCAATATTTAAACGAAGATGAAGTAAGGGCCATGCGGTCTATTTATTTTGTGTTATCAGAATCGGTTGAAAAAATTACATCAAACCAAAACCTACCCGAAATAACTTTTGCCAAAAATAATTATCCAGCACAATTACAAACCGATTTATTTATGGCTATGCAACAAACAGCAACCAATATTAAAAAAGAAGTAGCCAATATTACCTTTACCGAATAAATTTAAATGAGTTTTAATATTAAACAAGCAATAACGCTAACACATAGTAAGGCCACTAATTTAGCAGTACAACAATATGTTGGCAATGATAAAAAGCGGTTTAAAGAGTTAATGGATTTGGTATTGAGTGATGAGGTTTTGATGGTTCAAAGGGCATCGTGGGCAATGGGAATAATTGCCGAAAATTACCCAACATTATTGCTACCTTATTGGGATAAACTATTTAAAAGAATGGAGAACCCGTTGCACGTTTCGTACCATAGAAATGTATTTAGGGCATTGCATGTAGCCAATGATTTACCTATTCAGCACCATGGTTTTATTGTTGATTTATGTTTTAATACCATCATAAATTTAAAACAACCAACAGCTTCGCGTGTTTTTGCCATGTATGTGGTTAGTAAACTGGCCAAGCTTTACCCCGATTTAAAAAAAGAAATTATTTTAAGTGTTGAACCCATTTTGCAAGAAGAACTACCCTCATTAAAAGGAGCAGCCAAAACAGTATTAAAACAAATGCAAAAAATTAATTGATACATATTATATTTACCACAATAATGAAAAAGAAAATACTAATAGGGTTAGGCGCATTTATATTGTTAGTTGCTGGGGTGCTGTTTTACATGATATCAACTACTAAAAAACATAGCCCAAATCAAATAATTACTTACACCGAAAATGGTTTTGATATTGAGATAAATTATTGCCGCCCTTATAAAAAAGGTCGTGTAATATTTGGCCCAACAGAAACTGGAGCATTACAAACCTATGGCCAATACTGGCGTTTGGGGGCAAACGAGGCTACCACATTTACTACCAAAACAGATTTATTAATAAATGGCTCGCAATTACCTGCTGGCAAATATGCCATTTATGCAATTCCAAACCAAGGCGAATGGGCAATAGCTTTTAATACAGAAAATAGCAGATGGGGAGCTACCCCACCTGATGAAATAAATGATGTAATTAGGGTTAATATTCCTGCTGAAGAAACCAATAACATAAGCGAGCAGTTTACCATTAATTTTTTATCGGCCGACAGTGCTTTACAAGTTAAATTTGCCTGGGATAATGTTATTTTGCAATTGCCAATTAAGCAACAAGAACACTAAATACAACCCATTTTTTGAGTAATTTAAATAAATAAAAACCTGTGATTAAACAATTTAAAAAAGCATTTATATTAAGTACTGCATTAGTTTCAATGTTATGTGTTAAGGCACAAAGTACATATAATACAGTTAATTTGGGCGCTGCTATCAAC
>JAGPCI010000028.1 GCA_018058165.1 Bacteroidia bacterium | reverse complement strand
TTTAAATCTTCGTAAATTTTGTAGGCTTGATAAACTAAGGCCTTTCCCTTAGCGGTATTTCCTAAAGAATAATAATTTGTACCAATTGAATTTAATGCAATTGCAACACCCGATCGGTAATTATTTTTTAAATATAAAGTCAATGCTTTTTGGTAAAAAGCATTAGAATACTTAAACTTTTTTTGTTGGCTATAAACAGCACCTATAAAATCGTAACAATAAGCTAAAGTTTGTTCATCATTGTTTTTTTCAAGAATTTTTACAGCATCATACAAGGCTACTAGTGCTTTTGAGTATTTACCTAACTCCTTATAAACAAAACCAAAGTTTATTAAACTTTGCGTAACTGCACCACTATCTTTTAGTAATATTCTTAGTTGTAAAGCACTATCATAATACAACAAGGTGGTATTATAATCAGCCAAATCAATATAAACGTTACCTATGTTATTAAAAGCCCACGCTAAATTAATTGTATCATACCTTATAGCAGCGGCATTTTTACTTCTTGTAAAAGCATCTATAGCCTCGGTGTATTTTCCTTTTGTATAATATGCAATACCCAAATTATTATTAGCCAACTGACTGCCTTTAACAAACTTAATTTTGCTGCTTAAATCATCTGCCTTGTTGGCCCAATACACAACACTATCCATGTTTATTGCACGGTAACTTAATGCTAAGTTGCAATAAATATGGCAAAGGTTAGTATCTTGTTTATGAGAAATTGTTAGTTTTGAAAGGCTATCTAATTGGGCATAATTACGGCTATTTTGTGCAGATAAATCTACCACCAAAAACCATAATAAAACTATACCAAAGATGGGTTTCATATTGCTAATGTAAAGCAATTATTTCTTTTTAAAATCACTTAGCTTTTTTAGTACCCTGCCAAAACTATAGCTTTGTATGTACATCATATTGTTGTCGTTATTTACAAAACCAAAGTATTTATCGGTATCAAATGTAAGTTCGGTACCCGTATCATCATACCTGCTTTTTGTTTTTAAATCAATACCTTTAATGTGCAATTTTAACGATTGTACTTTACCGCCTTTATCAGTTAATTTAATTACACAATAAGCATCTCCATTTGCAATAGAATCGTGTTGGGTGGCAGTAAAATTATCATCATAAGCTTCTGTATATAATTGCTTAAAACTTGCTACATAAAATTTAATAAAATTAACATCGGCTTGCACCGCATTACCCTCGCCATCTTTTAATACTGGGCTGGCACTAGTGTTATCAATAGTAAACGATTGTTGCGGAGTAATTGGATATGAAACAGAAATATTGGCTATATTATTTGCATCCTCATCAAAAATCAATTTGGTTTTCCATTTAACAGGGTTGGTAGGAAAACGCGGAGTTAAATAACCAACAAAACCTTGTATGTGGGTTACAAATGGAGTTTTAGCACCATCTATCATCATAAATGTACCCGATTGGTCGAGTGTGGCTTGACCAACATAAATGGTTTTAATTAAATCATCACCTTCATAAAACTCTACTTTAATACCAGCAGCCGTTAAATCTTTTATTACCGTGTTATATTGGTTTTCGCCTAAAGGATTGCGCATTTTTATATCATGCATGGTTTGTAATAACAAATTAACCTTGTTTAAATCGGCATAAACTTTATTATCAACCATCCAATTTCCATCAGGCTGTTTGGTTAAAAGCACTTTTTCATTACGAGCATTAGCCACAAAAAACTTGGTTATGCTACCTGTATCTTCAATGGCAAAATCGGTACCATCGCCACTATATGATCTTAATGGTTTGCGAATTACTAAAACATAAATAGCTGCTGCTGCAACCATTAATACCAATAAAATTTTAATTTGTTTACTCATAATTTAAATCCCTTTTTACAGAGTGTATTTACGCTTACGTATCCTTTTATTAATTAACCCAAACAATATCATAACCAAAATAGGCACACCTAAATTAATCACTTGCCATTTAAATCGTTCGGTTTTTAGTTTGCCTTTATCCAATAATCGTAGTTTAATTTCTTTAGCTCTAACTTCAATAATTCCACTATCATCACACAAATAATCAATACAATTTAAAATAAAACGTTTGTTACCAAATTGCTGATTGGTGTACCTATCATAACCTAAAGGAAAAATTTCGCCAGTACTTTGTTTGCGCTGATTACGTATTACATCACCATCGGCAATAACTATCATTTTACCATTTGTTATCGAATCTTTAAACGGCAACTCGTCTGTTTTAGCACCTGGGCGATATTGAAATAACGATACAAACTTACCTTCGAGCAAAACAGCTAAAGGTAGTTGGCCTGATTTAAACATTGCTGGATCTGGTTGAACACGCGCCAAATTTAAATCAACTTTTACTGGTGCACCCATAGCACGCGAATAAGGTGACGTAGTTAATAAAATAGTTTTTTTTACGTGTGCATTTGCTGTTGTATCAACGCTACTGGCAAACTGAAAAAACACAGGATCTATTCCTTTTACCGTAATGTGTGGCCTTTGCAGAGGAGGCGCTGCTACCGGGTAAAACATCCAAGGCAATAATTTTTGCTCGGGGTTTCCGTTACGCAACGAGCTTAAAATAGGTATGGCATTACACTGTAAATCTTGTACAATATTTGGGTTGATACGAACGCCCCATTTAAACAACATATCATCTAAGTTTAAATCGTAAGAGCCTGACATAAACATACCGCTTTGGCCAAGGCTATCCATATCTGCCAATTGCGATTCTACCAACCACAAAATTTTACCACCATGCATTACAAACTGATCCAACAAAAACTTCTCATACTCAGAAAAAGGCATGGTTGGTTTAGCTATAATTAAAGCCTCGTTTTTCATTAAACTTTGCGGAGTTTGCAAGTTTAACTCAAACCTAGTAACTGCATAAAATCCTTTTAAGGCTTGCGATGCATCTGCCACATCCCAACGTGATAATTCGCCATGCCCATCTATAAATGCTATTTGTTTTACTTTTGTTTCAACACAATTGCGTAATACATTAGCAATTTCATACTCCATTAACTCTATCGATTCGTTAATTACTTGCTCGGGCCCTTGGCCAAATTGTGCCTTTAATAAGTTTATTGGATACTCTTTGCCTTTGTAATAAAAAATTGCTCCTGGTACTATTAGTTTTTGGGTTGATTCGTCATCCTTTTTTATTTGAACATTGGTAGGTTGTAATCCTTTTTCACCAAGCTCTTGCATAATATCGCTTGCTTTTTTTGCATCAGCATTTTCAAATGGATCAATAAATTCGTATTGTAATTTACCATTAGCATATGCGGCAAACTCATCTAACATTTCTTTGGTTGATTGGCGCAAACGTTTAAATCCAGCAGGAAATTCACCTTCAAGATAAACTTTAACAAACAAAACATCATCAACCTTACCAGCAAGTTTTTTACTGCTTGGCGATAATGAATATCTTTTTTCGGAAGTTAAATCAACCCTAAAAAAATAATTGGCAAGTATTAAGTTTAAAAACACCAAAAGTGTTAGTACTAAACTTAATTCTATTAACGACTGTATTTTTAAACTTCTTTTTTTCATGAGTAACGCTTAGCGTTTTTTTACAACTAATTTTATTTAACAAATTACCATTTACGCGAACCAAAAACAGTTTTGGTTGACCATAAAAATGCGGTGATAATACTTAAAAAATAAAGCAAATCTCTACTGTCTAATACACCCCTACTCATCGAATCGTAATGTGCTTTAATACCAAGACTCGCTACCACATTATCATAAGTGCCCAATAAATTAAAGTTAGCAAACATATCAAACAAGGCATAAAAGCAGAAGCATAAAAACATACCTACTATAAACGAAACAATTTGATTATCGGTAATAACCGAAGCAAAGATGCCAATTGCCACAAAACTACTTGCTAAAAAAAACAACCCAATATACGAACCCCAAGTTGCACCAATATCAATATTACCTTTTGGTGCACCTAGTTGATACACCGTATAAAAGTATAATAAGGTTGGTATTAAAGCGAACAAAACAAGCACCACACCAGCAAAGTATTTACCTAAAATAATTTGGGTATCTGTAAGTGGTTTTGTAGTTAATATTTCAATTGTACCACTTTTTTTCTCTTCACTAAAACTTCGCATGGTAATGGCCGAAATTAAGAAGATAAAAACCCACGGTGCCATACCAAATAAAGTATCCATGTTGGCATAACCCATATCAAAAATATTATACTCGGGCAATACCCACATAAATAAACCTATGGCTATTAAAAACACCATAATTACTACGTAGGCAATTAGGGAACTAAGGAATGATCTGATTTCTTTTTTTAGTATTGTATACATTAATATAGCAAGCTAATTTATGGTTTGAAAAATTACTTGGTGGTTAGTTTTTGAAAAACTGCTTCGAGCGTTTCTTCTTTTAGACTCATAGATAAAAGAATCCAATTTTGTGTTGATGAAATATTAGAAATTTGTTCGCGCACATCGGTAGTGCATTTTAAAAAATAGCGCTTACCTTTTTGCTTCACCATTTTAACGCCTTCAATATTTTTAAGCACCGATTCTGAAATATCATTTTTAAACTCAACTACAATGGTTAGTTCGTTTTTGCTTTGTTGTTGCAATGCACTTATTTTATCATCGGCTACAATTTTTCCTTTGTTGATGATGATAACACGTGTACACATACTCTCTACCTCTTGCATAATATGAGTTGAAAGCAACACTGTTTTATCCTTACCAATTTGTTTAATTAACTCCCTAATTTCAACAACTTGATTAGGGTCTAAACCAGAAGTTGGTTCATCTAAAATTAATACTTTGGGATTATGCAACATGGCTTGTGCTAGTCCTACACGTTGTTTGTAACCTTTACTTAACTGGCCAATTTTCTTTTTGCGTTCGATGGTTAAACCAACACGCTCAATCATTTCATCAACAATTTTATTAGCATTGTTTTTAAGGCCTTGCACTTCGGCACTAAATTGCAAGTATTCCTTCACATACATATCCGTATACAAAGGATTTAACTCTGGCAAATACCCAATTTGTTTTTTTACCTCAATGGCTTGGGTTGCTACATCAAACCCACAAACCTTTGCAATTCCGCTTGTTTGAGGTAAGTACCCTGTTAAAATTTTCATGGTGGTAGATTTACCTGCACCGTTAGGACCTAAAAAACCAAGTATCTCGCCTTGTTTTGCTTCAAACGAAATGCCGTCTAATGCTCTTTGTGTACCGTAAATTTTAGTAAGTTGCTCTACCTGTATACTCATGATATAAATGAAAGTCAGCGAAAATAGGCAAAAGGTTGTTAATGTGTATACATTAATAGTTATACGCGTGGCCTGTATAGCTTAATAAATTGGGTTGATTTAATAAATGCAAATTTGCTTAAAAATATCTTGGGTTGATTTTAAGAAAAATGTGTAGAAAACTAGCGAAATTTGAGGAAAAAATCTTAAAACCAAAACCCTATAAAAAAGCGAAACCCCGGATTTCTCCGGGGCTCACCCTAGCCTATGAAACAAATTGCACCTCTACTCAAAGATGCAATATTTTAGATCAATTTAATTGTGCGGTCAGTTGCATCTGAAACGCTTAACAAAGGTATTTATTAACTTAAACAATGCAAACTTTTTTTTAGTTTTTTTTTAGTTTTTTCTACTTCTACTAATCATGTCAAAAAAAACACAACTTACATTTAAATTACCTCTACTTATGTTGTTGCTCGCTTAGCTTTTAATTTCAACTTTAGCCCTTCAGATAAATAAAGCATTACTGGAACAAGTATTAAAGTTAAAAAAGTGGCGAATGATAAACCAAAAATCATGGTCCAAGATAACGGGCCCCAAAAAGCAACACTATCGCCACCTAAGAAAATCTTAGGATCACCAGTTTGAAGCAACGAAGCAAAATCGATATTAAACCCAACTGCTAAAGGCACTAAACCCAACATAGTAGCTGTTGCTGTTAATAATACTGGAGTCATACGTGTACGCCCAGCATCAATAATTGCCTCGCGTAGTGGTACACCATCCTTAATTAATATCTCGGTAAACTCAACTAATAAAATACCATTTCGTACCACAATACCAGCCAAGGCAATAATACCAACGCCTGTCATTATTACAGATATTTCCATATTAAATATGGTAAAGCCTAAAAACACACCAATTAAACTCAATAGTATTTCACTTAAAATAATAATAGGTTTTGATATGGAATTAAACTGAGTTACCAAAATTAAAAATATCATACCAAATGATACCATTAATGCAGTACCTAAAAATGCACCTGTTTCAGCTTGATCTTGTTGCTCGCCACCCATTTTAGCTGATACGCCTGTAGGGAAATTATAGCGCGTAATTGATTTATTAATTTTTGCTACTATGTTATTTGCATTGTAACCCGTAAGCACGTTTGATGATAGCGTAACAATTGGTTGATCATCTAATCGTTTAATACCACCATAAGTGTTTCCGTATTTTACAGAAGCAACAGACGAAAGCGGAATTTGACGAATTTGTCCACCAGCGTTCATATCACGATAGGTAATTTTTAAATTCATTATCGCATCAATGCTATTACGTTGGTCTTCTTTGTATCTTAAATTAATAGGGTATTCATCATTAGCATCTTTAAATTTACTAACTTCTTTACCAAAAACTGCAGTGCGTAATTCGCCACCAATTTGTGCAGTGCTAATTCCTTCGCGGTTTGCGCGTTCTCTATCAACAACAACTACCAACTCTGGTTTACTACTTTGCACATCCGATTTTAACTCCTCAACCCCAGCAATTGTTAACGAATCTAGGTATCGTTTTAAACCAGCACTAACTTGTGTTAATTGGTTTATATCATCACCTTTTATTTCTATAGCAATAGGCTTACCAGTAGGTGGTCCACTTCTTTCTTGCTCTACAATTATTTCGGCACCAGGAATACCTTTTGTGGCATTTCTAATCAAATCAATATAAACAGTAGTTGAACCTCCATTACGTTTGCCAAACTCAACAAAAGCAACAGTAACTTTACCTAAGTGTGGCGTTGGACTAAAATTATACTCAAACTGCGAAGGATCGTTTGCACCTACCGCAACATTTGATATTATTGACTCAACTAAAGGATTATTTTCACCAACTACTTTGGTAACTCTTTTCTCTATAATTTGAGTGATAGAGTCGGTGTAAGCTGCCGATGTTCCGGTAGGTAAAGTAATGTAAGTATAAATAAAATTAGGATCTGCTTTTGGAAAAAACACAACTTTAGGTTTAACTATAGCTACCAATACAAAAGTAAAAACAAACAATCCTAATGTACCAACTAATAACCAAATAGGGCGACTTTTTTGCAATGCCCAATCCATAAAATTGGCATAAAAATTTTGAACCCTAGGCCATTTATTTTCTTGGAAATTTTTAATCCACTTCCATAACACAAAACGGTTTAATGAATACAATCCAAACATTAAGATAGCAAAATTACCCAACCCAATATTACCCGATAGGTATGATAACAAGGCAATAACACCAAATACAATTGCAGTAATTTTGTACCCTTTTTTATTCTCACGATTTTTTTGTTCCTCTTCGTGGGTTTTCATAAAATCTACTGCAAAAACAGGATTTATAATATAAGCAACCACCAACGAAGCTAATAAAGTAACAATTAAAGTAATGGGTAAATAAAACATAAACTTACCAATTACACCTTGCCAAAATGCTAATGGAATAAAAGGAGCAAGGGTTGTCATGGTACCTGAAAAAACAGGTAAAAACACTTCACCTGCTGCAAGTTTAGCGGCCTTTTTTATCGGCACTTTACCATTAGCAAAAATACGGTGTGTATTCTCTACCACTACAATCGCATCATCTACTACAATACCTAAAGCAAGTAAGAAGGAAAACAATACAATAAAGTTTAGTTTAAAGCCAATTGCTGGAAAAATCATAAAAGCAATTGCACAAGAAAGTGGTACCGACATGGCCACAAAAATGGCATTGGTAGTACCCATAAAAAACATTAAAATTACAGTAACCAAAACAAAACCAATGATAATGGTATTGATTAAATCATGCAGCGTAACCCTTGTTTTTTCTGACTGGTCGCCAGTTATGGTAACTTTTAATTCTGACGGAAATTTTTCTTTACTAAGTTTATCAGCAATATCGCGAATTTTATCAGAGGCTGCTATAAGATTTTCGCCACTGCGTTTAATTACATTTAAGCTAATTACATTTTCTCCTTCAAGGCGAGCATAACTTTCTTTTTCTTCGTACGCATCTTTAACATTTGCAATATCTTTTAAATATACAACAGCACCTGTAGAACCGCGTATTACAATATCGCCAAACTTAGAAGGATCTTTATATTCGCCTTTAACATTTATGGCACGCTTTAAGCCATCCATATCTATAAGGCCTCCGCTAATGGTCATGTTTTCGTACTTAATGGCATTTTCAATATCCATAAAAGTAATGTTAGCCACTTGCGCCTTATACATATCTACATTAACCTGAATTTCGCGCTGTAAAGCACCAACCATTCTTGCTTCGGTAATCTCTTTTAACCCTTCAATTTCATCTTGTAAATCTTCGGCATAAGTTTTTAATTTATCGAGCGGAAAATTACCACTAACATGCACTTGCATGATTGGCATTTGCGAAACATCTATATCACGAACTTGTGGATCTTCTGGTAAGTTTTGAGGTAAATCGTTCTTTGATTTATCAACCGCATCTTTTACACGTTGTAAAGCCAAATCCACATTTTGGTCGGTATTAAACTCTACATTAATTACAGAAAAATCTTGAACAGAGTTACTTTTTACTTTTTTAACTCCTACAATGGTTTTTATTTGTTTTTCAATTTGTTTGGTAACCAACTGTTCCATATCTGCTGGCGAAGTACCAGGATAAACAGTGGTGATTAGAATACTAGGAAACTTAACCTCTGGAAACTGTTCCTTAGGTAATTTATTGTATGTAAACAATCCTGCAAGCGTGATAATAATAGTAATTATATAAATACTAGTTTTATTATCTATACTCCAGCTGGATGGCTTAAACTCTTTATTTGTATCGTGCATAAAATATTATTTTGCTTTTAATAAATACAATTTTTATAGTTAAAATTTAACTTCTTCGCCATCAGTTAAATCTTGGTAACCAGTAGTTATTACTTGGTCGCCAACATTTAATCCATTTAAAATCTCGGCATTTGTACCATAGGTTTTACCCACTTTAACTACAACCTTTTTTGCAATAGTTTTATTGGTTGAATCTTTAGTAACAATATAAACCAACTTTTGACCATCGATTTCTTGAATAACATTGATAGGAACCACCATTGCATTTTTGTTTTCGTAATCAACAATTTTAATTTCTGCAACCATGTTTGGATGGTATTCACTTTCGCTTGGTAAAGCAACCTCTACATTAAAGGTACGCGTTAAATTATTGATAGATTTTGAAGCATAAGTAACTACAGATTTTGATGACTTATTGATATCAGGAAAGTTAATTAAAACAGGATTTCCTTGTTTAACCAAATTGGCATACGATTCTGATAAATCTGCTTTAATTTTTAATGCAGAAGGATTAATTACACTAATTGCTGGTACTCCAGGAGCAGCTCCTTGACCAACTTTTATATTCACTAAATCTACGGTTCCGCTATACTCAGCCTTAATAACATACATCTGCAAGTTTTCTTTGATACTTGCAATTTGTTTTTCAAGATTTTCTTTTTGGTTTTTTGCTTGTAAAAATTCCAATTCACTACCAACTTTTTGATCCCATAATGCTTTACGTTTTTCGTAAACAACAGCCGCTAATTCAAGTCCTTTTTTTACAGTTTCAATTTGCGATTTAATTACATCTGCATCTAGTTCTGCTAAAACTTGGCCTGCACTTACTTTGTCGCCAACTTTAACATTAACGCGTTTTACCATGCCAGGAGCCTTAGCGCTATAAACAATATTTTCGTCACCATCTACACGACCTTGCACATCAATTGCATGAATAAAATTTTGTGTTGCAACGGTTGTAGTTGCAATTACTTTTGCTCTTAAATTTTCGTGAGTTGAAGTATCACCTAAGGCAATAACTTCATCATTAAGGTCAGCTATTTTAGCTGCTAATTCAACTTGTTGTGCCTTTAGCTTTTCTAGTTCGGCCTTTTTAGATTCAAGGTCATTTCCTCCCCCACAAGCTGCAAATATGGTAACTAATCCAGCTACCATTAATATTGATTTTATCGTTTTCATATTGTTTGTATATCCTATTTATTAATCTCACCTAAAGCTTTACGCAAATCAAGTTGCGCTATAAAAAATTCGTACATTGTATTAAGGTATGCCGCACGTGCCGATTCTAAATCACGCTGTGCATTAGTAAGGTCTAAACTAGAGTTTAACCCATTTTTAAATTTAAGTTCGGTGCGGCTATAAATTAATTGTGCCAACTCAAAATTTTTCTTTTGTATTTCTAATTGTTTTGAAGACCTGTTTAAAGTAGTACGCGCATTAAAAACCTCTTGTTCGATTGCATTTTGAAGTACAATTTTATCGTTTTCTGCTTTTCTAACATTTACATCAGCTTGTTGAATTTGTGCAGATTTTTTAAATCCATCAAAAATTGGAATATTTAAATTTAAACCCCACAAAGTTCCTGCATACCAAGCCTTACCTAAATCTCCAAATGTTTGCCCAAAACTATTTTGTTGGGTTGAAAACACCGCAACTAAACTAGGTGCATAACCAAATTGATAACGTTTTTTATCTAGTTTATTTAAAGTAACCGATTGATTAATTAATTGGTATTCTACCCTATTTGTATAATCAACTTTAGTTGGATAAAGGTTGTTTTTAGCCACCTCATACATATTATCCAAATTATCTGTTAATTCAATTGCATCATCAAAGTTTAACCCCAACTGAATTTTTAATACCATTAATAATGTTTTTTGTTGGTCGATTAATTTTTCACGTTGTATTTCAAGATTAGAATATTGTAAATCTATCTTATCAAACTCTGTTTTATCAATAAATCCATTCGCAACCAATTTTTCTAACTCAGATTTAGTTTTACCCAACGCATATAAATTAGTATCAAGCAGGGTTAAAGATATTTGGGTAAGTAGCACACTATAATATGTTTTACTAACAGAAACTTCTGTTTCGATACCACTACGTTTTTGATTAATTTTAGACAGTTGAACATATTCTTTAGAGGCTTTTAAGCCAATTAAAAATCCGCCATCAAATAATAATTGACTGGCACTAATAGAACCAGTGGCACCAAAAGGCACACCAAACTGAATTACCTGTTGCACACCACCAAAATTAATTACATTAGAAGGAACAGTTAAGTAATTGGTAAAACTACCTGTTGCATTAACATTAGGTAATCCGCTTGCTAAAACTTCCTTTACTTTTTTCTCAGCTGATAATACATCTAATGCACTATTTTTTAAAGTATTGTTGTACTTTTTTGCATGTGCAACTGCCTCTTGCAATGAGAACTTTTTAACTTCTGCTTGTTGCTGTGCATTTAAACCACTAAATGCAATTAGTATCAGCATAAACAAGGTTGTATATTTCATATTTATTTTATTGTTGTTAAAAAACATTATTTCTTTAAACTATTTAAGTTGCTATTAAGAGATGCTAAGCCTTTAGGTGTGCTTATACTTCTTAAGTGATATTTTACAATATCTAAATGCAAAGTTTTAATATCCATTTCAGTAGAATCATAATTATCAGGGTCAGTTAAAAAACTAGTTAAATAAATGTAAATTCTACTTACAATTTCTGGATCCAAATCATTATAGTACAAACCACTTTTTATACCAGCATTTAAATTATTAATTACAGTTTGCTTAATATAGCTTTTTCTATCTGCTTCAAGTTTATCCCAACTAGGTTTAAAATATTTCTTTAAATCAAACATACTACTTGGGTTTACTTGCCTAATAATTACACTCATTTGTTCTGATATTTGAATCATCACCTCAATAGCATCAAGCTCTTTATTGTTAATTACATTAGTACAAATGTTATTCATCGTGTCTAAATAATGTTCAACACATTGATTAACTAGATCGTTTTTATCAGCAAAAAACTGGTACAATGTTTTTTTAGAAACGCCTATTTCTCTTGCTACATCATCCATGGTTATGCTTTTAAAGCCATAACGCATAAATAACAATTCTGCTTCTGTTAATATTTTATCTTTTACTTCACTCATTATTTGATTTTAGCTGGGCAAAAGTAATCCAATTTCACAAAACGGAAACTTTATACCCATTAAAAGTTTCCATTGTAATAAAAGTTTCGGCAAATTGCATACTTCTATCGGTTAATTGATGGTATAACATATTAATTCTTGTAAAATTTAAATCAAAGTGGCTAATTGCAATAAATTTAAGAGGTAAAATAATAATGAGTAAACCATACTTAGTTGGTATAACAGGCGGAAGTGCTAGTGGCAAAACAAGTTTTTTACGAGAAATTGGAAATATATTTAGTACAGATGAGGTATGTATACTATCTCAAGACAATTATTATAGACCAAGTACAGACCAAACCAAGGATGAAAATGGACATATAAATTATGACTTACCAGATTGTATAGATTTGGATGCATTTATGGCTGATATAGTAAAATTGGCTAACGGAGAAGAGGTTAAGAGAAGAGAGTATCGTTTCCAGCATGAAAATCAAATGGGTGATTGGCTTACTTTTAAACCTGCCCCCATTGTAATTATAGAAGGGTTATTTATTTTTTATAGAACTGATATATCCAACCATTTTAACCTAAAAATATTTATTGAGGCCAATGAAGAGCTTCAACTGCAACGTAGGTTAAAACGCGATACTTTAGAAAGAAATATACCAGCAGACTTTGTACAATACCAATGGACTAATCATGTGATGCCCGCATATAGAAAATATCTTGAACCTTATAAGACCCAAGCGGATATAATTATCATAAACAATAGGCATTTTAACAATAGTTTAAAAATTATTGAAGACCATTTTAGGTGTCGTCTTTAAAGGTTTTACCACCTTATTTTAAGCAAAAACAAGCAAAGTTGCTGTTTATCAACATTTAAATAGATTATTAATAAAGGTTGTATAAATATGACGCAGCGTTTATATTTGCCCGCTTTGCAATATTATACACTAGCAAAATAAATTATAACACTAACATATAAAGATGAAAAGTAAAGGCGCAATTAAGTTATTCGCAATCGCACTTACGGTAGTATGCTTATTCCAGCTATCATTTACCTGGTTTACCTACCGAGCAGAACAGAAGGCAAAAGAGTTTGCCAATGGCGATGTTGTTAAAGAAAGAGCATTTTTAGATTCGATTGCTCGCGAGCCATTAGTAAACTTAGGATTTAAAAAATTTACGTACCTAGAATGTAAGGAACGTGAGTTAAATTTAGGTCTAGATTTGCAAGGTGGTATGAATGTAACTTTAGAAGTTTCGATTGGTGATTTAATCAAATCATTATCAAACAACAACACAGATGCTGCATTTAACAAAAGCATTCAAGTTACAGCCGAAAAGATGAAAACTAGTCAGAAAGACTTTGTTACACTTTTTGAAGAAACATACGCAGAAGTAGCTCCTGAAGGAAAATTAGCTGTAATATTTGCTAACCAAACTAATAAAGATTTGGTAAAGCCATCTTCAACTAATGCCGAAGTAATTAGCTACATCCGTCAAGAAACTGAACAAGCAATTGATAGATCGTTTCAAATATTACGTGCACGTATTGATAAATTTGGTGTTACACAGCCTAACATTCAAAAACTTGAAGGTAGTGGCCGTATATTGGTAGAATTACCAGGTGTTGATAATCCTGTGCGTGTTCGTAAATTATTACAAGGCTCTGCAAAACTTGAGTTTTATGAAACATTTACAAATCCAGAAGCATTTAAATACCTATCTGATGCTAACAATATTATTGCTAAATCAAATGCATCAACCCAAAGTAATGATGGTACTGAGGCAGTAGCAGAAGACACAACAACAACTGGTAGTGCACTTGCAGGTTTGTCAGGCACAAAAAAATCAAACGATACCACAGCAACCGCAGGAGCTGATTCGACACAAAAACAAATAGAAAACTTTACAAAAGAAAATCCACTATTTATAGTACTAAGACCAAATGCTGATGAAAAAGGTATGTTGGCAGAAAGAGGCTCTATTTGTGGTATGTCGTCAATTAGAGATACAGCTAAAGTTAATGCGTTATTAGACCGTCCTGAGGTTAGAAATATTTTACCCGGTAATATTAAATTTTTCTGGGAAAGTAAAGCAGTTGGCGATAATGGTGATGTTGTAATGTTACATGCTATTAAAACTGCCATGAATGGTGGCCCGCAATTAGAAGGCGATAAAGTAATAGATGCACGCAGAGATATTGGCCAAGGTGGCGAAATTGAAGTAAGCATGAATATGAGCCCTGATGGTGGTAGAATTTGGAAAAACTTAACCAAAGCAAATATTGGTCGCTCTATTGCAATTGTTTTAGATGGTTTAGTTTACTCTTCTCCAAATGTACAAAACGAAATTCCTAATGGTCGCTCTTCAATTAATGGTAATTTTACTAGCGAAGAAGCAGGCGATTTAGCAAACATATTAAAAGCTGGTAAACTACCTGCACCCACTCATATTGTAGAAGAAGCAGTAGTTGGACCAACTTTAGGTGCACAAAGTATTAACCAAGGTTTATGGAGTATGGTTATTGCCACTATCCTAATCTTAATTTTTATGATTGTGTATTATGGTAACAGTGGTTACATAGCAGATTTAGCAGTGCTTGCCAATATCTTTTTTATTATTGGTGTACTTGCAAGTTTAGGTGCTGCTTTAACTTTACCAGGTATTGCAGGTATAGTATTAACAATTGGTATGGCGGTAGATGCTAACGTACTAATAAACGAGCGTATAAAAGAAGAGATTGCACACAATGCCCGTAGTTTAAAAAATGCTGTTGCAGATGGTTATGCCAATGCAGCTACATCAATTATTGATGCCAACTTAACAACTTTATTAGCCGGTTTTGTATTGTATAGTTTTGGTACTGGACCTGTTCAAGGTTTTGCCATTACTTTAATCATTGGTATTTTATCATCAATGTTTACAGCAGTATTATTATCGCGTGTAGTTACTGAGTGGCAATTAGAAAAAGGTAAAGTAATTAATTACGTTACTGGCTTTTCTAAAGGCTTGTTCCAAAACTTAAATTACAACTTTGTTGGAAGCAGGTTTAAATTTTATACCATTTCTAGTGTATTAATAGTTGCAGGTTTAATTTCAATATTTACCAAAGGCTTTACCTTAGGTGTAGATTTTAAAGGCGGTTGGACTTACGTAGTAGAGTTTGATAAATCTGTTGATCAAAACGATATACGTGAAAAACTAACTGCACCGTTTGGTAGTGCACCCGAAGTTAAAACATACGGTAGCGATAGCAAATACAAAATCACTACTACATATTTAATTAACGAAACCGGAGCAAATACAAGTGATTTAGTTGAATCGAAATTAAATGAAGGTTTAAATGCATTAGGTGCAAAAACAACCATCTTAAGTTCGGCTAAAGTAGGACCAACCATTGCTAACGATATTAAGGTAGCATCTATTTGGGCAGCAATAATTGCCTTAATTGGTATTGGTTTATACATTTTAATTCGTTTCCGTAAATGGCAATATGCATTGGGAGCAATTATAGCCTTAACACATGACGTGTTAATGATGTTAGGTTTGTACTCTATTTTCGATGGTATTATGCCTTTCCCAATGGAGGTTGATCAAAACTTTATTGCCGCCATATTAACCATTATTGGTTTCTCTATTAATGATACCGTGGTTGTGTTCGACCGTATTCGTGAGAATTTGGCAGAACATAAAACAGAAGAAAAGAGCCTAGTAATTAATAAAGCACTTAATATTACTTTAAGCCGTACTATAATTACATCATTAACAGTATTTTTAGTAGCAATGGTATTGTTTGTATTTGGTGGCGAAGTAATTAAAGGATTTACATTTGCTTTAATAATCGGTATCTTGTTTGGTACATACTCATC
>JAGPCI010000216.1 GCA_018058165.1 Bacteroidia bacterium | reverse complement strand
ATGTACGGAAAAAAATACATGGGTATTTTACGCAGTACTTTTGTAATTGATGAAAAAGGTAAAATTGAAAAAGTAATAGAAAAGGTAAATACCAAAGCGCATACCCAACAACTTTTGTAATAAATTGTGTATATCCGTTAGCTCACCAGTAATTTTTATAACTAAGGAGATTCTCGCATTTATAAATGTTTTTTGTAAACTGTGCTATGGCTTGATAAGCATGATATTGTTCCATTTATTAATTTATTTGAAATAAAAATCACCATCCTTTTGGGTTGCCACCCATTCCGAAGCTTCGGAACTGCGTCACTTTTTTAACTCCTTACTTTATGTAGTTTTTTGCCTCGTTGAATGCACAGCATTTCTTGATAAAAAAGTAACCAAAAAATCAATCCCGAAGCTTCGGGATTACGACAATTTAACTACAATCTACTGAGCATGTTTTTTGCCACGCAATCCAAGCCACTGCGTTTCGGGGATTGCTTACAAAAGGCCACTGCACAAACATCCTCATTGATTGTTAAGTAAAATTCTCAGAGGCCGATAGAGTCCTTCAAGCTTTGGTTTACAATAAATGCAAAACAACTCTAGAAATACTCGCATTTATTAGAAACTGGTATGATTGCGGATATACAATAATAAATTAATAAAACTATATAGGCAGAAGTAATTTAACCCAAATTACGCATTAGAAATGCAAAATCATTCCCACTGCATGTATATTTAAAAAGGTTGTGTACTTTCGCCACACAATTTTTATTATGGATATTAACACAAAAAAATCAGTAAATCGTTTTAGAATAGTGGCCGTTTTAGAAGGCTGGAGCTACATACTTTTATTATTTATAGCAATGCCTTTAAAGTATGGTTTCGACTTGCCTTTATTTGTTAAATACCTTGGCTGGGCGCATGGTGCATTATTTGTAGTTTACATTCTTACACTATTGCAAGCCACCATAAATGCTAAATGGGGTTTTGGTAAATTTGTTTGGGCAGGGTTTGCATCCCTTATTCCATTTGGTACTTTTATTTTAGATAAGCAGTTAAAAAAAGAGTTAGAAATGTAATTCCCTGCGAACGCGCATTAAACCAAATAAAATGCGTAGTGCCAAACGAATAATTACATAACTGCTCCATCTGCTAAACTGTAAAATCCAATTTTTATTTTTTAAAAATTCAGCTTCATTCACTGGCTCACAACCCGTTTGTATAATAAGCTGCAACATGGCCTCAGTATCTTCTGCAAACTGTTCATTATAAATTTCTACATTAGCTTCTAAACTTCCATAATCACTTAATGCATTTAGGTTGTACGAACCTACTGTTGTCCAAACTCCATCGGCAGTTGCAAGCTTACCATGTAAAATAGATTTTTTCCATTCGTAAATGTTAATTTTATTACGCAACATCCAATCGTACAAATAGGTAGTAGCGGGTTTTATAAATGCAACATCAGAGTTTGATGATAAAATAATAGTAACCTCAACCCCTCTTAATCTTGCCTCCTTAATGAGTTTTCGCATACGCGTACCCAATAAAAAATAGCTGGCAATAATGGTAATTGATTTTTCAGATTTTCGAAACGCTTGTCGGTAACTGCGCGAAATTTCTAATCGCGATCGAAACCAATCATTTTTACGTAAACGTGAAGTGTGTGGTAAATCATTTTGATAGGCAATTTTAGGCATTAACTTATACATGTTTTTTACCAGTTTGTTTGGCAAAATTTCATCACAAGTTTTTCTAATATCTTCACACAATTCGCCTTCAATTTTTACTGCAAAATCAAGCCAAGGTGTTTGCCCTGCCCAACCACTATATTTATCAGCAATGTTAATACCACCAAGCAAAGCAGTATGCCCATCAACCCAAACTAATTTATGATGTAACCTGCGGCCTAAACCCAAACCTTTATTATTACGTATTGGCGAAAATCGCTTAATATATATTCCGTTATTGGTAAATAATGGGGTAACCTTTTTAGTAATTTGTTCGCTTCCAAATGCATCAACCACTACAAAAACAGAAACACCGCGCTTTACGGCAAGCTTAAGTTCTTCTAAAACCAATAAGCCTGTTTTATCTAAATCAAAAATATAAAACTGCAAATGCAGCACATACTTGGCTTCCCGTATCAGTTTTAGTAGCAAATCAAAATAAGCATCACCACTATTTACTAATGTAATAGAGTTATTTGATAATTTAAGTGCTGGTTTAAACGGGTTGAGCATTAATGCTGCGAAGTTAAGCTACAATTAATGAAAAATATCATATACGTTGAGGTTAAAAATTAAGTATTTTTCCAGCGTATTAAAACCTAAAGAATGCAATCATCAAACAATTATGTAACTGCCGAAGAGGCCTTAAGATTTATCCAATCAAATCAACGTGTGTTTTTACAAGGCAGTGCTGCCACACCAGTGCACCTTATAAATAAATTATTTGAACAAAAAAACCGCTTACAAAATGTAGAATTAGTGAGCATTACCCAACAAGGAGTAAACATGAACGACCCTAGTTTGGCAGGGCATTTTTTTATAAATTCTTTGTTTGTATCTGAGTGTAATAGAAAGGCTGTTAATAGCGCAATGGGTGATTATGTGCCGGTGTTTTTAAGCGAAATTCCGCTATTATTTAGGCGTGGTATTTTAACCCTTGATGTTGCAATTGTGCATGTATCGCCACCCGATAAACATGGCTATTGCTCATTAGGCACATCGGTTGATGCCGCCAGAGCTGCCGTAGAAACTGCTAAAAAAGTAATTGCCCAGGTAAATCCCAAAATGCCTCGTGTGCATGGCGATGCTTTTGTGCATTTTTCTAAATTTGCTGCTACAGTTTGGGTTGATGATGATTTGCCTGAAGTAAGCTATGCTGATGGTGCTAACGAAATGACCAATAAAATTGGAGAAATTGTAGCCGGATTGGTTGATGATGGCGCAACACTTCAATTAGGCATTGGCACTATTCCCGACTCGGTTTTAAAAAATTTAACCAATCATAAAAACCTTGGTATACATACCGAAATGTTTTCGGATGGTGTTATTCCTTTAATTGAAAATGGAACGATTAATAACTCGTTAAAAAAGGTTGTAAATGGTTATTGTGTAACTTCATTTATGTTAGGTACACGCAAACTATACGATTTTGCCGATGATAACCCCATTATAAAAGCACTTGAAGTAAATTATGTAAACGACCCTCGCGTACTTTGCCTTAACCCAAAAGTTACTGCAATAAATAGTGCCATAGAAATTGATTTAACTGGGCAAGTTTGTTCTGATTCGATAGGTACTTATCAATATTCTGGTATTGGCGGACAAATGGATTTTATTCGTGGTGCTGCTTTATCTGAAGGCGGAAAACCCATCATTGCAATTCCTTCTGTTACTGCAAAAGGAATTTCGCGCATTGCCCCTTATTTAAAAGAAGGTGCAGGAGTGGTTACTACTCGTGGCCACTTGCATTGGGTGGTTACAGAATATGGTGCATCCAACTTATTTGGTATGAATTTAGAACAACGCGCAAAGGCGTTAATTAAGCTGGCACATCCAGATCATAGAGAAATTTTAGAAAAAAGTGCATTTGAGCGCTTTAAACATTAAGAGTTTTATATATTGCATTTTTTATCCTAAACAAAAAACATGATAACCCGAATAGAACACGACTTTCTTGGCGAAAAGGAAATAGAAAATACTAAATATTATGGTGTACAAACTTTACGTGCACTCGAAAATTTTAACATTACTGGTTTAGCCATTTCGCAAGAGCCTTTATTTATTAAAGCTTTTGCACATGTAAAAAAAGCTGCTGCACTAGCCAATTACGATTGTGGTGTGCTTACCAAAGAAATAACAGATGCCATTTGTTTTGCTTGCGATGAGTTGCTTACAGGAAAGTATGACGACCAATTTGTAAGTGATATGATACAAGGTGGTGCTGGCACCAGTTGTAACATGAATGCCAACGAGGTTATTGCAAATATTGGCCTAGAATACATGGGCAAAGCCAAAGGCGATTACGATTTTTTACACCCCAATAATCATGTAAACTGCTCGCAAAGCACAAACGATGCCTACCCTACTGCTTTCCGTTTGGCATTGTACCACAAAATGAGTAGATACAATGCTGCATTAACTGCCTTGCACCAATCTTTTAGCCGAAAAGCTATTGAGTTTAAAAGTGTGCTAAAAATGGGTCGTACGCAATTACAAGATGCTGTACCTATGACTTTAGGTGCTGAGTTTAATGGATGGGCAACTACCATTAACGAAGACATACAACGCATCACAGAAATGCAACAATTATTACTTGAAGTTAATATGGGTGCAACTGCCATTGGAACAAGAATAAATGCGCCCGAAGGATACCCAGAATTATGCGTTAATCACCTTGCTAAAATTAGTGGCTTAAAGGTAACTTTAGCCGGAGATTTAATTGAAGCAACTAGCGATACTGGGGCTTACGTTTTAATAAGTGGTACATTAAAAAGGAGTGCAATTAAAATATCAAAAATTTGTAATGATTTACGTTTATTAAGCAGCGGACCACGCACCGGATTTAATGAAATAAATTTACCAAAATTACAACCAGGTAGTAGCATTATGCCCGGCAAAGTAAACCCCG
>JAGPCI010000215.1 GCA_018058165.1 Bacteroidia bacterium | reverse complement strand
GTACAACTGTTTATCATTTAAATATTGGACAACCCGATATTGAAACTCCAAAACAAGTACGTGATGCTATAAAAAATGCAGACTTTACTATTTTGGAATATACACATAGTGCAGGTTTAGAAAGCTATAGAAAAAAATTAGCTGGCTATTATAAAAGTGTTGGTATTGATGTTAACCACAATCAAATTATCATTACCACTGGTGGTAGCGAAGCAATTTTGTTTGGCTTTATGGCTTGTTTAGATCCAGGCGATGAAGTAATTATTCCTGAACCATTTTATGCAAACTACAATGGCTTTGCAATAGCTGCAGGTATACATGTTGTGCCAGTTACATCAACCATTGACGATGGTTTTGCATTACCACCAATTGAAGATCTAGAACAAAAAATTACTGCTAAAACAAAAGCAATTGTTATTTGCAACCCCAACAATCCAACAGGTTATAATTATAGTGAGCAAGAAATGCAGGAGCTAAAAGCCATTGTTCTTAAACACAACTTATACCTTTTTGCAGATGAAGCGTATAGAGAATTTACCTATGAAGACAAACAATGCAGTGCCATGCATTTAACTGGTGTTGATGAGCATGTTGTTTTAATGGATACGATTAGTAAACGTTACAGTGCTTGTGGTGCAAGGATTGGTGCTTTTGTTACTAAAAATCAGCAGTTGTTAGATGCAACTATGAAGTTTGCACAAATGCGTTTGTGTAGCCCCTATTTAGAGCAATTGGCAGGCGAAGCTGCTATAGATTTGCCTCCAGATTATTTTAATTTTACCAAAGCCGAATATCAAGCAAGAAGAGATTTAATTGTTGCAAGATTAAATGCGATGGATGGTGTTTTTTGCCCTAACCCTGGTGGTGCTTTTTATGCAATGGCAAAATTACCTATTGATGATAGCGATGTATTTTGTCAATGGTTATTAGAAAGTTTTGAACACAATAATCAAACTGTAATGTTGGCTCCAGCAACTGGTTTTTATGGCACTAAAGGTTTAGGTAAACAAGAAGTAAGACTGGCGTATGTTTTAAATTTAAATTCAATTAATAAAGCCATGGATTGTTTAGATGCTGCTTTAAAAGTTTATCCTGGTAGAACTATATAATGTAGATTTTATATTAAAATGAAAAGTTTGGTAGCAATACCAAACTTTTTTTGTTATAGGCTTTAAGAATATTGACTAAAATCATATTTTACACATTAGCATACAACGAAATTTGCCACAATGAACCTTATTTGGAAAAATATAATACGCCGCCCATCTTAATCTCTACAAGATCGTTTACACTTATTCAGCATCGTATTTATTCATTTTTTCCAAACACAAGTTTTACATGAAAACAATTATTGAGCCGTTTAAAATAAAATCGGTAGAGCCTATCTATTTTAATACAAAAGAAGAAAGAATTAACATAATTGCTGCTGCACATTACAATCCATTTTTAATAGAATCTAAAAATGTACTCATTGATTTATTAACCGATAGTGGTACAAGTGCCATGAGTAGTGAACAATGGGCTGGCATTATGAGAGGTGACGAAAGTTATGCTGGCAGTCCAAGCTATTATAGATTTAGAGATGCAGTTCAACACATCACTAAGTATGATCAAGTTATTCCAACACATCAAGGTAGAGCCTCTGAGAAAATTTTATTTAGTATTTTAGGTGGTAAAGGAAAATACTTTTTAAGCAATACATTATTTGATACAACTAGAGCTAACATAGAATATAGTGGAGCTGAAGGAATTGATTTATTGTGTGCAGAAGGAAAATTACCTACTGTACCTGCACCATTTAAAGGCAATATGGATGTGGTTGCTTTAGAAAAATGTATTCAAGAAAAAGGAGCAGCAAACATTCCTCTTTGTATTATTACTGTAACCAATAATTCTGGAGGTGGGCAACCAGTAAGTATGCAAAATATTAAAGACGTGAAATTGGTTTGTAATAAATATGATATTCCACTTTTTATAGATGCTTGCCGATTTGCAGAAAATGCTTGGTTTATTAAAACAAGAGAAAAAGGTTATGCTGAAGTATCGGTTATAGAAATAGTTAGAGAAATGTTTAGTTATGCTGATGGATGTACCATGAGTGCAAAGAAAGATGCATTTGCAAATATTGGAGGTTTTTTAGCTATGAACAATGCAGCACTAGCACAAGATTGCAGAAATTTATTGGTTATTACAGAAGGTTTTGCAACTTATGGTGGTTTGGCTGGAAGAGATTTAGAAGCCATTGCCATTGGTTTAGAAGAAGTGTTAGACGAACATTATTTGGCTTATAGAATAAGAAGTATTGAATATTTAACCAATAAATTAATTGAAAAAGGCGTACCAGTTATGCAACCTGCAGGTGGCCATGCTGTGTATATTGACGCAAAGCAGTTTGCACCTCATATTCCTGTAGATCAATATCCTGGACAAGCACTAGTTGCTGCTTTATACATTGAAGGTGGAATTAGAAGTGTTGAAATTGGATCGCTAATGTTTGGCAAATACAATGAAGACCATGAATTAATTCCTGCACAAATGGAATTGGTAAGAATGGCCATACCAAGAAGAGTATATACCCAAAGCCATATAGATTATGTTGCTGAAGTTGTAATTGAAGTATTTGAAAAACGAAACGAATTAAAAGGTGTAAAAATTATTGAAGAAGCCAATTTGTTGAGGCATTTTACTGCTAAGCTGGCTCCAGTAGAATAATTAAACAACTAATCCTTTATCACTACCACAGTACTATGCCCTTGTACTTTTACCAAATAACTGCCTTTACTTAATTTTTTAACAGGTATAGTAAGTATTTGCGTATGAGCATTTAAGTAAGTTTGCAATACCATAATGCCTTGTAAACTATACAATTGTAGTACTTGTAACTTTTCTGCTGCATAAGGAAATACCAACGTTAATTGATCTTTTACTGGGTTGGGATATACTTGTATTTGTTGTTGTTTACTTAGGTTTATTGCTACTGTTGAGCTATAACTTGTACTACCATCTTTATCTACCAATGCCAATCTATAATACAAGGTTTTGGTTACTTGTTGCAGCTCTTTACTTAAGTAATCGGTATAATTATATTGGTTGCCACTACCTGTTGTTGGTAGGGTAGCTATATTGCTATAATTAATTTGATTAACACTACGTTCTACTATATAATGGCTGCTGTTTACCTCTTGTACACTTTGCCAATTACAATGTACTTGTTGCTGTTTTAAGTGTGCAGTAAATGCTTTTAATGTTATGGGTACTACAGCATTACTGCAATTAGCCGTACCAAATTTTGCAATAAAAAAATCGCTTGTACCACCTACAGAGCTTATCACTTGCCCATTTACAGTTACATTGGCACCAATGCTTCCGCCTAAATATATATTGCCTTTATTGTCTCCAACAATACAATCTCCTTTGTCGTTATAACCAACTGTACCCTTGATACTATCTACAAATAAATTATTTCCTGTATTTATATCTAAAGCTGCAACAAATAATTTAGTACCCGAATTCAATGGATTGTTCAACGTAATGCTATTTCTCCATTTTAATTGATGTGCATAGCTTCCGCCTGTGTACAGTTTATTATTAAATACAACAACGCCTGCAGGGTTGCTTCCACTTTGTACTGTAGATGCATTGCTACCCCAAACCAAATTGCCAAGTGTATCAAACACAACTACTATAGGTAAGCCATATAAAGTTGTACTTAAAGTATTTACAGGTATAAAACCATTAATTGTATCGGTAGCTATTGTACCCCCACCAAAATAAAATTTATTGTTATAATAAACAGGTCTAAAAGTAAAAGCACCAGCATTTAGCGTATCAGTATTTGCTTTTTTCCAAATTAAATTTCCAGCACTATTGAAAAAACCACAAAACATTGCATGGTTAATTTTTTGCCCTCCCATATATAAAGTGTAATTTAAAGGTGGAGGACCAGATACAGATTGTTTGCCTGCTATCATAAATTTGCCACTTAGTGTTCTCACCAAGCGAAGGTTATTAAAATTAGTAGCTTGTGGGTTTACTTGCATATCTAGTGGGGTTAAGCTAACAATATTGCCATTGGCATTATACTGCGTTATGTACATACCATCTTGTGGTACTACAACACCATCTCCACCTGCCAATAAGCCCTTAGGCATATAACTCATGTTGTACACCCCACCACTTGGGCTACCCACCATATCGCTGTATCTTTTAAACCTATCTTGCCTTATTAAATCAGTAATGGTATCAGATCCAGGTTGCTTTAACCAACGATATACTCCGCTACTATCATAACTAACAATAAAAAAATTTTTAGTGTGATTTAACTGTATTGTATCAACATCAAAATAAAGGGTTGTTGAAAGAGGAGGCATAAACCCAGATACATAAACGTTGTTTGCACCGTCTACTGAAATTGCTGTTGGAGTGTCGTTGCTTGCATTTGTACCTATACATTTTATCCAACGTAGCACTCCATTACAATTATGAGAGCTAATTATCATATCACTTGAACCTCCGTAAGTATTTTTGCTAATTCCACCAACTGTAATACTTCCGCTTGCCCCATTTACCTTTGAGAGTGCATATACATTGCCATGTGCATCGGTTGCCATATCTACCACTGTTTCTTGCCCTATACTATTA
>JAGPCI010000214.1 GCA_018058165.1 Bacteroidia bacterium | reverse complement strand
TATAAAGAAGAGTATTTTGTAGATGCTGATAAACGTTTGCTAAAATTTGAAGAGGTAAAAGAAAAAATTACCGAAGCGGGCTTAGCACTAGAAATGTTTAAGGATAAACGGGAAGTTTTTCAGTTTGTGTACCAACGTGGCAAGCGTAACAATGCGGTGGTTTGGCTTGATGATAGTGTAAGAAGTGAAGGAATTAGCAATAATTTTTCGCGTATTTACAGGTATTTAATCAACACCAAATTAATTACCAATAAAAACCTAAAAGAGGCGCTTATTGTTGCCGATAACCGCGAGAACGAAACATTAAATTTCTCGCAAAAAAACAAAAAAGACATCAACGATTTAAAACGTGTAAACAATGAAATACGTAATTTAAAATCGGTTAAAAACGAGTTTGATGAGTTTAGGGAATTGGTGAGCCAATACAATGCTAAAGCACGTATTATAAGCGAATTATTTTATGGCTTTAACAAAAACTATGGACATACAATGCCCGAATTGCAAGTGCAATTGCACGAAAAAGACAAAGCCATTGGCCGGTTAAACACCGAAATGAACGAGGAGCTTATTCCGCAAAAGGCCGACCTCGACCGTAAAATTGGTGGTAAAGAAGCCGAGATTAACTCGCGCACGCAATTATTGCACGAAAAAGAAAACGAAATAAAAGAGATTGAAGCATACGAGCCTACCAATATTTTAACCGAGCAATTAGCCAACTACGACCAACAACGCAAAAGCATTGAGAGCCGAATTACAATGGCCGAATTGCAAAAGCTAAATAGCGAACAAATTGAAAATAAAATTGTACGCATTGGCGATAATATTGCTAGGGTTGAAATGCAGGTTAAAAACTACAGCAACTTATTAATTAATAAAATATCAGGTTCGGTAGAAAACCGTAAACTACTAAACTCTATTTTAAGTGAGCAAGTAAGCAGTTTGCCAGGCGACCAAGTGCTAAAGCAAATTCATAAAATTAGCCAAACGTTAGCCATTTTTGATGGACAGATTGATATATCAAAAAACATACAGATTAAGGATTTTAAAAATGTAGATGAGCTTAAAGAAGAACTTGCTTCGCTTAAAGAAGATAAAATACAACAAGAGAGTTTATTAAAAGTTGTTAAAGATATTGAAGCATCAAATGCGGAGTTAAGAACCATTGCCGAGCATATTGAAACCATTAAAGCTAAACTTGCCCGCATTAAAGCAAAACCTGCATTGGTAAAGGCTTTAGAAAGGCTTAAAGGCGATATTAATGACTTGATGGCTGAGAAAGAAAAGTTTGAAGCCGAGCAAAAACAAATTGCAAAAACCATTGCCAGAAAAAGCAACGAATTGCGCGATTTATTGGATGAAAAACAAAAGCGTCAAGACCGTATTAATAAGTTAATTGAACTTAAACACGAGATTGATGAATTTGGTATTGCAGGCGAAGAGTTTGAAACCAACGAAAGCCTGGATCAATTAGCCAATAAAATTAAACTAAACTGGCAAGATAGAATTACCATAAAATCAACCAAAGATCATTTATTTGAAAAGCTTAGAGACAAATTACAAAGTACTTTTGCCGATGAAAATGATTTTATAAAATATGTAGAAGAAGAGGTTGCATTAATAGAAGATAAAGAAAGAAGTGTTCAATCTTTATTAGAAAGTATATCAACCCAATTTGCAAACCCTGCCTATACCCTACTTAAACGCTACGAAGAGTTTAAAGAGTTTTTATACAATAAGTTTAACGCCAAACTTTCGCAAACCCGTATTTCTGATATCGAATCGTTAACCATTGAATTAATTGACAATAAACGATTGGTGGATGAGGTTAAAAAAATTAGCCAAATACAACAAATTAGTGGGCAGTTAATGTTTGAGTTTGATAACAGCGAAAACCTTAAAGTGCTTGACCATTATTTAGAAAGCGGACAAAAAATTGAATTTGACGATTTGTTTGATATTACCTTGCACTTAAGCAGAAAAGGTAGCACAAAACAGGTAGATTTAAGTCAGCAAATAGAGAGCGATGGAACGGATAAAATGATTCGCTTGGTGATTGTAATGAACATTATTAACCGTTTGGCTGTAGCCGATCACGAAAACCGAATTGCTTTATTTATTGATGAGGTTGCTACCATTGATAAACAAAACCGACCAGAGCTTGTACGTTTTTGTAAAGAGCATTTTTTTATTCCAATTTTTGCCGCGCCCGATGCAGTTCCTGGATTTGGTAAGTATTACTTTATTTTCCGTAGTACTGGCAAAATTAACATTAACGAAAAAACCAATGCCGCTTATGGCGAAGTGTTAGACAAAAACTTAACCCTAGAAATTTAAGCACAACTAACAATACTAAAAGTTTTAACAACAGTTAATTGGTTTAACTAAATGAGAACAGAACCACGTACCATATTAAATTTTCTCTCTACTTACTTTGATGTAATTAAAGAGTTGTTTGATGTGCAATTAAAAGACGGACTAGTTAAGCAAGAGGTTTTAAATACCATACTTGTACAACATGATACCGATATTTTAAATAAACTTATCGAGTATAAGTTTTTTAAGAAAATAGCAAACGATTACGAAATACGCCCAGTGTATTTTAAACTGCTTGAGTTTATACTTAGCGAGTTTAAACCACTATTGCCCGAAACCATCGAAAAATATGAGCACTCGATAACATCGTTGTTTAAAAAGATTAAAGAAGGCATAAATAAAGACCGTAACATTTTATTACAACGTATTGCCGATTTAAATAATGAGGTGCGCGATTTTACTGAGGCTGTTGAGAAAAACACACTTCGTTTAATTGCCGAAACCAAAGAGTTAAAATCAAACGTAGATAAAATAGACTACCGCGAAAAGGTGCGTAAAGCCAGCTTTTGGATTGATTATTACATAACTCCATTAAACACTATTTTAGATGTAAGCAATGCCCAATCTATCACAAATAGGTTACTTGATATTTCGCAATACATAAACGTAAGGCGATTAAATTTTGAAGATGAAATGGCACGCCAACAATTTGAAAAGTTGTATGTGTTTTTTATGCAAACCAACGATGATTTGTTGCGCCAATCTAAAATACTAACCAACGAGTTAATTCCATTGATAGAGCGTATTCGTAGCGAGTCGATGATACTAACAGGTTGGATAGAATTCTTAAAACATCCAAACAAATCAGAAACACCATTTATACCAAAAACCTTGCGTGCTTACCCGTATAACAATGCCATGTATTTTAATGCGTTAGAGTATGTTCAGGAGTTTACCCAAAACACCGAAATTTATTTAGAAGATGTTACCTTAACGGCAAGCGATAAATGGATTTTTAATAAAGAAGTATACAGAGATTTGATGGTAAAAGAATTGCCTATGCCTAACTTTTTTGAATGGGCTGGTAAAACCCTACAAGGCGAATACACCAAAATTGAAACCGAAAAATTCTTCTCGCTATCAACCCTATTGTTTGAAGATGATATAGAGCTAGAGTTTGACCCAACAGCCGATAGACAAGTGATTAGAACCACTGACATGAATTTACGCGTACCAAAAATAAAAATAAAACGACATGGACTTTCCTAGATATCATAAACAAATTGTAGGCGATTTATTAGATGGCAAATTTATTTTAGCCACCGATGCCAAGTTTATTGAACTTAAAAACAACACCGACTTTTATGGTAAGTTTTTTAAAGAAACTTTCGACTTTTATTTAGATATTAAATCGGATTATGCCTACTTAATTAGCGAAGAAACCATGGAAATGCTGAGTAGAGATATTTGCATTTTTTTAGGTGTGCTTTCGTATGAATTAGATAAAGAAGGCAAAAACTTTTTAGAAGAAATTCAGTATGCCGAGTTTGATGCCGAACAAATAGATAATTTGTTAGACAATTCATCGTACACCGATTTGATTTTAAACAACAACCAATTAAAAAATAGCGAAGCTCGTAAACAGTTTTTAGGCACTTTAAACCGAAGAAACATTATTGACCGTAATAGTGATAAAAAATTCACCTTTACCCCTGCTTACAAAGTATTTATGGATTTTGCCAAAAACTTTGCCAAAGGGAAGTTGGCCACTACCAATGCAGAAGACGACAGCGAATAATTAATCGGTAAATTATAAAACCAATAACATGGTAAGGTGGTTTAGTAAAATTCACTTTACCATGTTTTTTTTGCATTTTTTTTTAAATTGCAATTACCTAAACTTTGTATAACTGCATGATGTACTTTGTGATTGGTAAACCATTAAAACAACATCTGCATAATTATTGACGTTCCAAAAAACAATCTTATAACCGTTAAACATGGATAAATTCAATAATAAATACCGAATTCCATCAGCCCGTCTCCAATCTTGGGATTATGGCTCGAATGGCGCATATTTTATTACCATTTGCACCCACAATAGAAAACATTTTTTTGGAAAAACCATAGATAATGGAATAATGCAATTAAATGAATTGGGGCAAATTGCAGAAAAATATTGGATGGAAATACCTACACAATATCCATATATAGAATTGGGCAATTTTGTGATAATGCCCAACCACATGCATGGCATATTGATAATAAATAAATCAGCAATATTATCGCCATCTGCTGGGAATTTTGAATCCAGGCCAATATTGCCTTCTGCAAATTT
>JAGPCI010000213.1 GCA_018058165.1 Bacteroidia bacterium | reverse complement strand
GCCTACTACGAAGCAAAACCACCAAAAGGCGAAATTGTAATAATTATAAGTGGATATACGGAAGCTTAGTTGTTAAATAACGATTTAATGGTGTTAAGTTTTCCTTGGGTTTCATGCCATTCTTTTTGGGCATTACTACCTGCGGTAATACCTGCACCAGTATAAAGTAAAGCAGTGTTTGTAAACAATTGGCAACACCTAATATTTACAAATAACTCCATGTTATTACTTGGCCATTGCATACCAATAAATCCGCTATAAAACCTACGTTCCATTTTTTCGTTTTCGGCAATAAATAAACTTGCCTCAAACTGCGGCAATCCGCAAACGGCTGGAGTTGGATTTAAACTACCTATAATTTTGTGAAGTTTGGCCTGCAAAATTGGAGTAGGAACTTTTGTTTTAAAAACACTTCGTAAATGACTAACACTACCTGCCGTTATGGTTTCTACTTCACCAATTTCTATCTTTTTTATGCCTTGTTGTTTTAGTACATCGTTTATAAAAAACTCAATCATTCCTTGCTCGTCATGTTCTTTTTCTGTCCACGCAATATCTTGGTTAGCGGGCATAGTACCAGCCATTGCAACTGTTTCGATATTATTATTGGTTACTGAAAGTAGTTTTTCGGGCGTGGCGCCTAACCAACTGCCTACTCCATTTATAGAAAAAAAGTATACCGCAGCATTGGGGTAATTATTTGTAGCATCAATAAACAAAGTTGTTACATCAATTTCTTGGTTGGTGGTTAATTCTTCGCAACGTGCAGCCACTACTTTATCAAACTTATCGGCACCAATATTAGTTACAATGTTGTTTACATAGTTTAAATAAAAAGCCTCATCAGCAATAAAGTTTTTATTTACCTCTTCATCCAAAAGTGTATTTTTTGAAACAACGGCCTCTGGAAGATTACCAAAAATACAGGTGTTATTTTTAAAAACGGCATCACTAACTAAAGTGTACGCCTTATCACCAGCACTATATGGCGAGCAAAAAAACAATGGTCTATCCAATGCTTCTTGGTGTTGTACCCTGCTCATTTTAGGCACCTCTGATGCGTAAAAATAATAGGCATCATTGCTATTTGGCAAGCGCATAGCAGAAAAGTTGCAGCCCAATTGTTTGGCTACGTTAAATCGTTGGTGGATTAAATCCTCGTTCATCTTTTTTCAGGTCGATTATTGCCATTGTTAAACGGCTTATGCAATGTAATTTGCCTTTTTCGTTAGTAATTTTTATTTCCCAAACTTGGGTTGTGCGACCTAAGTGAATAGGTTTTGCGGTTCCATATACAAAGCCATTTCCTTCATGTGCACTGCGTATGTGGTTTGCGTTTATATCAAGCCCAACGGCTGCATATTTATTTCTATCAATACAAAGGTTAGCGGCTAAGCTTCCAATGGTTTCGGCTAGTACACAATATGCGCCACCATTAACAATGCGCAAAGGCTGCACAGTTCTGTGGTCTATGGGCATACGAGCTGTTAAATAATCAACGCCAAAATCAATAAACTCAATACCAATAAAATCGGCCATGGTGTTTTCGTTACGTTTGTTTATAGTTTCAATTGTAACCCCTTCCATGTTTATAAATGCCATAAGTAATATTATTTAATGTGGTGCAAATTAAGCTAAGTATTTAAAGTTTTATAAGGTTATTTAATTGGCAATATAATTACTATCGCAAGGTAGTATTTGTTATTAAGTTAGATATAATACTGTTAGTTTGTTGTTTGGATTAAGTTGGTGATTTGTGCAGAAAATTGATAACTATTTAGCACTTGTTGCGTAAAATTAGCTTTAATTTTTAGCTTAACCCAAGTTTGGGTGTTGTTACTATATTTAATTGGAATTGTTAAAGTTTGTAATTCCAAATCTAGCATTTTAATATCTCGCAAGAACAATTCAGTAGGTTTAATAAATTCTTCAGCAATAAATTCAGTAAGTTTTTTGTTTATTAATTCGTTGCTTGAATAACCAAATAATGTATTTGCCGCATTGTTGGAAAAAATAAAATACCCATTACTGTTTACCGTAAAAAAGCAATCATTTGCCATGTCTGTAAAATTCTTAAGATATTCATCACTAACAGAGATTATATCGTCATAGTATCTTTTGTCGCTAATATCAATCATCGAACCATTAACTTTTATAGCTTCGCCAAACTCGTTAGTTATAGTTTTTCCGCTAGTTAAAAACCATTTATACAACCCGTTTTTTGTTTGCATTCTAAATTTAATGCGATAAGATTGGCTATTATTATTGTTCATCACTTGGGATTTGTTAAAAGCATGCATATCATCAGGATGTAATTTAGCTAAAAACAAATCATAAGTAGGAGCAATTTCATTTGCACTGTAGCCCAACATTTCATATAGCCTATCCGACCACCATAAGTTTTCATCATCATTATTTCTGACCCATTCCCAAACACCTGCGTTTGTGCTATTCATCGCCAATTCGTATCTATTCTCAGTATTTATTAACTTATCCGTTGTTAGTTTTTTATTTGTAATATCAGTTAACATTCCTTCATACCACAATGTTTCTCCCTCTTTATTAGTTCTAATAAATGATGATTCTTCAACCCAAACCCAATTATTTTGTTTGTTTCTAATTCGGTATTCAATAATAAAACTATTGGTTTTATTTAAGGTTGCCGCATCTACAACTTCATTTACTTTACGTATGTCGGTTGTGTGTATTAATGTATCAAAGTCAAAATCTTTCTTTGTAATTTCAACAGTTGTATAACCCAATATTTTTTGAATATTACTTGACACATAAATTATTTTACGGGTAGATTCTGGCAACCATTTAATTAGCACAGATGGCCCATTTGTAATAATTGTTTCTGCGGTTTGTAGGTTCTCTTCTTGTTGTTTTTTTTCAGTTATGTCTATAGAAACAATAATATAACCTACAATTTTACCATTTTCATCCTTTATGTTATTGATGGTAGATTGTACCATGATTTTTTTTGCGCTACTAGTTTTAAAAACCCACTCAGAAGTATTTTGTAACCCAATTTTATTTTTAAACAAAATAGTATCCATTCCAAATTTAATACCTGCATCATATTTTCTTATGATTTCGTTTGTACGTTTTAATAACTCTTCTTCATCATAAAAAACTACTGGATCTAATTTACCAAGTACATCATCTGCCTCATACCCCAACAATATTTCTGCCCCTTTATTAAACTCTACAATTTTGCCATTTTCATCAATTGCAATTATTGCATAATTAGTACTATCAAGTACCTGCCGCTGAAATTCACGCTCATTAAATAAAGCAATATTCAGTTTTATTTTATCTTCAACCTCTTGTTGTAAGCTCTCGGCCGATTTTAAAAGCGATTTAATAGTATTGTAACCATAAATACTAAACAAACTTAAAACAACGCCCCTTGACAACATGAAGGAAATTGGCTGCTCTTGCAAGTATGAGATAAACATACCCGAAAATATATTTAAAACTACAAGTGCAAATTGTTGTTTTGGGTTTTCAACCAAAAATAAAACCTGAAAAATTACTACTAAATTAAACAGCCAAATTGGAACATCGTTTCCAATGCTCTGTGCAAACGACATAGTTAAGATAGAGATTGACAATAAAA
The DNA here is from genome assembly GCA_018058165.1 of Bacteroidia bacterium. Lineage (GTDB taxonomy): Bacteria > Bacteroidota > Bacteroidia > UKL13-3 > UKL13-3 > UBA6183. The sequence goes on along the minus strand of JAGPCI010000213.1, from coordinate 1,057 downwards.
CTAAAATTCCCGATTCGGTATTTTTTGCTTTTACAAACTGATTATTAGACAAAAAAATTAGGCCAATAATGAGTGCAGTTAATAATACTGCCCAATAATAATTGGATGCATAAACAATTGTAATTACACAAAACAAGCCTAAAAAATAGAGGACAATGTTTTTTTGTTTTTGGTATAATGATAATTTTAAACTTTGGTTAATGGGCATTATAAATAGAGGATTGGCTTTGTAAAAATAAACATATTTAATTAAAAAAAAGCTGCATTTTTGTTAATTCATGGTTATAAAACAACTTTATATAGTAAGGCATGGCGAAACCGACTTTAACCGCCAAAATATAGTACAAGGAAGTGGTGTAGATAAAGAGATTAACGAGTTAGGCCAGCAACAAGCCCAACTTTTTTATGAACACTATCAACATATTCCATTTCAGCATGTATTTACATCTGCACTTGTGCGAACCCACCAAAGCGTAGCCTCTTTTTTACAAAAAGGAATTAAACATACGGCTTTGGCAGAATTAAATGAAATAAGCTGGGGTGATTTTGAAGGTAAATTTCAAACAGCCGAACAAAAAGATTTGTACTGGGAAACCGTTACACAATGGCGAAATGGTATACTTGATGCAAAAATAACCAATGGCGAAAGCCCTATTGAAATGCAGGCCAGGCAGCAAGTAGCATTGCAACATATTTTAAATACCAATGCCGAAAATGTTTTAGTGTGTATGCATGGCCGTGCCTTGAAAAGTTTTTTATGTTTAATGCTTAATGAACCATTAACTAATATGGAGCTATTTAAACATACCAACTTATGCCTTTATCAATTAACTTATGATGGTACAAAGTTTAGTTTGGTAAAAGCCAATGATACCGCTCACTTAGAAAAACAAATGTAATTTTATGAGAAAACAAATTTTAACAACAGGTGTATTGGCACTGTTAACAAGCATTACCGCAATGGCTCAGCAAAAAATAAATATAGAGAATTATCCTGTTACGCAAAAGGGCAAAATAGTTGACGATTATTTTGGAGTGAAAATAAACGACCCATACC
>JAGPCI010000212.1 GCA_018058165.1 Bacteroidia bacterium | reverse complement strand
CATATATTGCATAAAAAATTAACTTTACTTACTTGACATTTCACGAATTTAACTTTAATCTAACCCTGTTAGATGGCCTTGATGCCATGGGTTTTGATAATGCCACACCAATACAAGAAAAGGCAATTCCAGTTGTATTAAACAACAAAGATTTAATAGCTTGTGCGCAAACCGGAACCGGTAAAACTGCCGCCTACTTATTACCTGTAATGAATAAAATTATTGATGAAGGTGTAGGTAAACTTAGCACATTAATTATTGCTCCAACGCGCGAGTTGGCCCAACAAATAGACCAACAAGTTGAAGGATTAGCATACTTTACGGGCATTAGCTCTGTACCTGTATATGGCGGTGGTGATGGACAAGTTTTTTCGCAACAACAAAAAGCCATGCGCGAAGGTACTGATATTGTAATTGCAACTCCAGGTCGTTTATTAGCCATGCTTACATCTAGTGGCTCGGTAAATATGAGTAGCATAAAAAATTTGATTTTAGACGAAGCCGATAGGATGTTAGACATGGGTTTTTATGATGATATTGTTAGGATTATAAACTACCTACCAGCTGAGCGCCAAACCTTGCTTTTTTCGGCTACCATGCCACCTAAAATTCGAACACTTGCTAATAAGATTTTAAATAATCCAGAAGAAATTAGCATTGCTATTAGCAAGCCCGCAGCAGGTATTTTACAACAAGCTTATTTAACTTTTGATAATCAAAAAACGCCATTAATAAAACATTTGTTGCAAGATAAAGAGCATGGAAGTGTGATTATATTTTGCAGTACAAAAGAAAAAGTAAAAGAACTTGAGCGCGAACTAAAACGAAACAAATTAACCATGAAAGCTTTTCATAGTGATTTGGAGCAACCCGAACGTGAAGAGATTATGCGTGCATTCAGGAATCGCGATTTGCAAGTGCTTATTGGAACTGATATTTTATCAAGAGGAATTGATGTGGATGGGATAAGCTTAGTGGTAAACTATGATGTTCCACCAGACCCAGAAGATTATATCCACCGTATTGGGCGAACAGCTCGTGCCGAAACTACTGGTACTGCCATTACTTTTGTTAACCCCAAAGACCAACGCAAGTTTCATAACATTGAGGCTTTAATTGGTTACGAAGTAACCAAACTTACTTTACCTGAAGGTATGGGCGAGCAACCTGCCTATACCCCAATGGCAAAATTTAAAAAAGAATCCAAACCAGGTTTTAAAAAGCCATTTAAAAAGAATTTTAACAGCAAACCTAATACACCAAATAATTTTAATAACACCGGTAAATAGGGTAGAAGAAAGAGTTTTTGCAGGATTTAGCTTTTGCTAAAAAAGCAATTTCAAATTTATAATTGAAATTGCATCAAGATTATTGAATACAATATGCCCTTATACTTAATTGATTTTTAGAAGTATTTCATCGCAACTCCACTTACCTTTATTAGGTATATGCTTTTCAAAAAAAATAAAGGATTGCGATTGTTTATTTCCAAGGCGTAATATGTGGTAAAAATTATTACGAATTATATCTCTTCCCAATACCATAATTTCCTATTGCAATTTCACTGATAAATTGCTTTCCAATTAAATTTAATATTAGCACTGGCTCATCTAATACCAATTGTAATTATTTTTTAGTGTGTACTAAAAAGTAATTTTACAATGGTAATGCCGATGTTACATGAAAAAATTAGTTCAATTAGGCCCAAGTCAAAATTAGACTAATTTGAAAGTTATTTCAGTAGAAATTAGACATGGCATACCTTCTCTAATCACTTCAAATTATTATATATCAGTTTAGAAATTGACCTCCGTCATGCTAATAGAATGACATTTTATTAAACTTTGTATAGGCAAATTAATTAATATAAACACTAAACTAAACAACTTAAAATATACCAATTACACTTTGTTGCTAAGTATAGAAAGAAAGATAGTTAAGTAGTGTGATTGAAAGAACCGAAAACCAATAGCGTTTGGTATTTTAAAAAAAAATACATAAAAGTTGCTAGCAATTGATTTGGCAATACCTTATTGTATTTTTTGTAAAACCGCAAAAATGAACTAATTAGGTTTGTAACAAACGTTACAAACAGATGCTTGTTTGATTGGTACTTTTGAAAAGTATTTACGTAATAATTTTAGGATTAGCTTTACAAATACAGGTATTTATAGAGAACTTAAAACAATAAAAACATACAAATTATAAACTTAAAAACATGAAAAAATCACTTTTAACCTTTGCAATTATTGCATTAGTAATTACTGTAAATGCACAAACCATTGCATTACATTCATCAACAGGGGTGCAGATATTTAAAGGAAACACTGCGCTTGTGGCAGCATATTCTGCGGCTAATAATACAGATACACTTTATCTATCGGGCCACACGTTTGTTCCACCAACAGCTTTTAATAAACAATTGATGATTTTTGGCACAGGTCATTATGTAGATTCTACAATTGCAACTGGAAAAACATTTATTAACGGAAGTATAACTTTATCAGATAGTGCAGATTTGTTTTACATAGAAGGATTGGAAATTACTGGTAATTTCATTTTTTCAAACAATCATGCAGTAAATGGTGTAAACATTAAACGTTGTAAAATAAACGGAACTGTTGAAGTTTTTGGGGATTTGAGCAACCCAAGTACCAATTTATCCTTAATTGGAAATGTGTTTATGGGCGCATTAAATTTAAATAATGCAACCAATGTGTTAATTGCTAATAATATTTTCCAAGGATTTATTACAGCCACCTATGGCAATCAAATTACTAATAATGTATTTATGGGTGGTTGGCAATTAAATACATGGGTTTACGCTGTATTTTCTGGTGATAACAACCAATTAAATAATAACGTATTTGTATACACTAGTGGTACTGCTTCTGGGGCTGGCAATTCATTTAGTAATAATCTGTTTGTAATGGCTAATCCTAGTTATGGAACTACATCAACAGCTGTTAACAACTATACGGGTATCGCACAGTCTGCTATTTTTGTAAATCAATCTGGGAATTTGTTTAATTATACGCACGATTACAACCTAAAAACTCCTGCCACATATATTGGAACAGATAGCACTGTTGTTGGTGTTTTTGGAGGCACATTTCCATATAAAGCAGGCGCAGTTCCTCTTAATCCTCATGTTCAATTTAAAAGTATTGCACCTGCCACTGATGTAAATGGTGGTTTAAATATTCAGATAAAAGTAAAAGCTCAAACAAATTAATAACCCATTTAAACACAATCATGAAAAAGAACTATTTTATCTTATTACTGATAAGCTTTGGTAGCATAAATTTAGCCAATGCACAACAAAAAGTGGCCTTACAAAGCAATGGAACTACTTTAGTTTTTGGTGGTGCCAATGCCTTTGTAAATGCCTATACTGCTTCTACAAACGGAGACACACTTTATTTACCTGGTGGAACAATTCCTTATCCCCCAACCATCAATAAAGGACTGGTAATTATTGGTGCTGGTCATTATCCCGATTCTACCTTGGCCACTGGAAAAACTGTTTTAACTGGTAATTTAACCATCACGCAAGATGCTGATAAGTTGTGGTTGGAAGGTATTGAGATTACTGGTAATATTACCTTTGCCAATAACAGCAAAGTTGATTCTGTTACGATAAAACGCTGTAAGTTTAATGACCTTAATTACCAAGGAACAGCAGTTACACCTTGTACCAATAATAACATCATACAGAATATAATTATAGGTAGTGTTAGTTTAACTAATGCAACCTCTAGTTTGTTGTCTAACAATGTAATAAATAGCATAATTGTTAATGCAAACAATATAGGTATATCTAACAATATATTGCTTTATAGCATGGTTGGATATACACCACTCTTTAATAATGTTGATGATTGTTTTATATCAAATAACATTATTTTTAGAACTTACGGTGGACCAACTTATTTTCATACATCATCCGATTTAAATACTTTCTCTAATAATATTTTTGCGCTTGTTCCTGCTGTTGGAAATAACACCTTTACAAATAATTACAATACAGTTGATTTGTCTACAGTGTTTGTAAATCAGCTAGGAACCGAGTTTTCTTACAACCAAAATTATCATTTAGTAAGTCCTGCTACATATGTTGGCTCAGATAGCACTCAAGTTGGTATTTATGGAGGGTTGTATCCTTTTAAAGATGGTGCAGTTCCGCAAAATCCGCATATTCAAACTAAGAGTATTTCAACCCAAACCAATACCAATGGCGACCTAAATATTCAAATAAAAGTACGTGCTCAGAACGAATAATTATGAAAAAAATATATACAATAATTATAATGATAATGGGAATTACAACTTCCTATGCACAATCAAACATCATAGGTTTTGAGTATTGGTTTAATACTGATTATGCGAACAAGGTAACATCTAATATTACTTCAACTCCGCAATTGTCAATCAACCAAAATATCCCTACTGCTGGATTAAACTCTGGGATAAATACTTTTAATTTTAGGTCGTTTGATAATGCAGGGAAATACAGTTCGGTGTTAAGTAATTTCTTTTACAAAACAACCGCTCCCGAAGTTAATTTAAATCCTAAAATAGTGGCTTACGAGTATTGGATAGACAATGATTATACGAATGCCGTTGTGGTAAATACACCCGTTCAAGAGCATGTAAATATCAATCAATTAATGTCGATGAATAC
>JAGPCI010000027.1 GCA_018058165.1 Bacteroidia bacterium | reverse complement strand
TTTTACGAAAACATGTTATCGCGCACCAATACACAATCTTGTGGCACGTGCCATCAACAACAATTTGCATTTAGTGACACTGCAAAATTATCAACTGGAGTGCGTGGTTTATTTGGTTTAAGAAACTCGATGAGTGCAGTAAATATGGCTTGGAACAACAATGGATTTTTTTGGGATGGAAGAGCAAATTTATTAAGAGAACAAGCTTTAATGCCAATACAAGATCATTTAGAGATGGACGAAAACCTTGATACATTAGTTAATAAAATATCACAAAGTGCAGCATACAAAAATCAATTTATTAGGGCTTTTGGAAGCAATAAAATTACTGCGCCAAAAATAGCATTAGCACTTGAGCAATTTATGCATAGCATAGTATCAAACAATAGCAAATACGATAAGTACAAAAGAGGAGAGTTAATGCTTGATAGTGCTGAAGAACGTGGAAGGAAGTTGTTTTTTACAGAGTATAATGAGTTTTTTCCACTGCAATCGGGTGCCGATTGTGCGCATTGCCATTCGGGTGTTAATTTTTCAAACAATGCATACATGAACAATGGTTTAAAAACAGATGCAGAAATGGACGATATTGGCAGACAAAAAGTAACTTTTCGCGAAGTTGATAAAGGTAAATTTAAAGTGCCAACATTACGAAATATAGCACTTACACCACCATACATGAGCGATGGAAGCATATACACTTTAGAAGAAGTGGTAGAACATTATAATAGTGGACTAAAAACATCCTCAACACTTGACCCAGGGTTGGCTGCAACAAAAGGTACAGGACTTAGATTAACTGCTCAAAACAAATTAGACTTAGTGGCATTTTTAAAAACACTAACAGATTATTCGTTAATTAATAATCCGGCATTAAGTAACCCGCAATAAAATTACTCTTCCTTATCGAAGTATATTTTATAGTATTTTTTACCGTTATCATCCTCACATTTTTCAATCAAATTTCGGTCGCCATGTATATAGATATGAAAGTTTTTATCTAACTTTAAAACACTTTTAAAAATACGTGCTTGTTTTTTAACTGCGGTAGTATTGATATCAAAACCTTCGGCCATATCAAGCCCTCCATCAGTTTGCATGTTTTGCTTAAATGAGTTAAAAGAATTTATTACAGTATCATCTTCAAATACTGTTGCAGCAAAATCTTCGGCCACAAACCTTTCATTGTCCTTAAAATAATTTACCGATTTATTTAACAAATCAATTTGATCTGCTTTGCTCACTTCAAACTCTTCTGTAATTTGTTGGGTAACATACGCTTTAGCTACATTTAAAAAATTACGGGTGTAATTGTAATCATCAGCACATGTTTTTACTTGCAAAAAATCATCTTTCCAATAACTTGCCTCTGCACCTCGACCAGCTTTATCAATAATTGCAACTTTATAACCTTGTTCTTGGTTTAAATTTAAAATTATACAGCCTTTATCTAATTTATCAATATTAATTCCTTCATCGGCCTTAATGCTATAGGCTTGGCCTTTACGTTTTGTTTTTAAAAATGGCTCTTTGTGTTCTGATTTAAAAATACCAATTGCATCGCAAATATCATTACCAATAACCACATGCGAAAGATACGCAACATATAAATCGCCCTCTTTAATATTTGCATGTTGGGTAACATCAAATAATTGTTTAGCAATATTTATACTTTGTAAATGAAACGAAGATGTTTGATTAAAAATTTGTTGTGCAAAAGTATAAACAGCATTTAACGTTACATCATCGGTGCTTGATGTAAATTGCCAAAACTCTTGTTGGGTAAACGGTTTTAAAAAGTAATGCTGTAATAGAGCTACTAAACTTTCGTCTTCTACTTCTAGGCTTTCGGCAGATGCGTACAACTGACCACCATTGTAGTTATTGCCAACTTCGTGTACGCTTAATTGCTCAATATTACTTGTTAAAAAATCCATGTTCATTTGGGCAAAATAGCTCCAGTAATTGGTTTACTATCCACAAGTTTTCGGCAAATAAATTACGCTTAATATTTACCCGTTTATATTGGTATCTTCTGTAAAAGATTCGCTATTATCTTCTTCGTTAAACAACTCATCTAAGCTAACATTTTCTTTGTTAACAAACTTGTCTTTAAGTTTAGTAACCCATTTTTTAAGAAATGAATTTTCGCCACTAGCAATATCATTTACAACACCACTAGCTAAAATACCTGCTAAAATTTTGTAGATAAAGCCACTTCGTTTTAACACAAATCTATCTAACAAAAAAGTACCTAATACGCCTGCAATACCAGTAAATGCAGGGCTAATAGTACCGTTAGTGCCACCACTTATCAAATCATTAAAGCCTAACTTTAATAAATTACCAGGTTTAATAGCATCAACAAAAGTAGAAACATCACTTTTAAGCAACAGTAACTGTGCATTTTTTTTATTCTCTAGTAACATTATCTGTTTTTCTAGCGATAAGATATCTTTTGCCATATTACTCGGTAGTTAATTTAATTATTAAATTTTGAATTGGCCTTACCACAATAGAGTTACGTAACAAATATACCAATAATCCAACAAGCATATTACCCAATGCTACATATAAAAATGCAGCAAATGTACTGGTTATACTAGCGATATAAAAAACCAATGAAAGGTTTAAAAACAAATATGTAACCATCAAAAATAAAACAATAAGTACAACAGCTGCTAAGTTGCCAACCGTATTACTAACGTGCTTTACAGTTTGTAGTTTAATTATTTCCTTTTGGGTATCTACGTAATCTTGAAAGTGCTCAACAATATCATTAAATGCTTCCTTGGGTTGATTTTCCATAGCCGCAAGTTACAAAACTAAATAACTCAATTGCTACTTTGTTCTTCCTTTTTATTTTTAAGTAATTTATTGTAGAGTGTTTTCCTATCTATACCTAAAAGTTTGGCTGCTTTAGTTTTGTTAAACTTAACATTTCTCAACACTTGATTAATTGCTTCAATCTCGGCCTCCACGGCCACATCTTTTAGGTTAGGCAGTTGTTTGTTGTCGGCAACATGCTGCACATTAGTAAATAAACTTATAGATGATGAGGTTGGAATATTTTGTGTATCGTTAACCTCAAATTTATTTGAATGTATAATATTTGCTTCAATATCAGTGGTGTTTATTATATCGTTGTTTGATAATAACGCAGCCCTGCGTAAAACAAAATAAAGTTCGGCAAAATTACCCGACCAATAGTAGCTTTTAAACAATTGTTCAACACTGCTACTTAATGCAGTTATTCCAGTGCCATATAATTTATTTATGCGTTGAAGCATGCAATTAACAACGGGTATTATGTCTCGCTTTACGAATCTTAAAGGAGTTGTGCTTATAGACTCGTCCATAAATAATTGAAAAAAATCAGGTCTTAAAATCTGCTTTAAATTATTCACACTTATATCCCCAATAGTATTAGCGACAATACGAATTTGTGTTGTAAAACGCTCTGCACCACCAACCCTGTTAAAAACATTATTTTTTATAGCATTAGCCAAAGCCAATTGCGTTTCGTTGGTTAAAAATTCAACACCATTAATCACCAAAGTACCATAAACAGCCTGCTCTAACACACCAGGAGTTGTATTAAATGCGCCTATAAATGCCCCCTTTTCGTATCCAAATAGTGTTTTGTGCATTAAGTCGGGCATAATTTGAGCGCAGTTAAACACTACAAAGGGATGGTTTAATCTGTCACTTTCTTTATGCATCTTATAGGCATAATTTAACTTCGGTGTACATGCTTCGCCAGTAATAAATATTGGTGAAGAATGATTAATAAGATATTCGTAATTAATTTGATTGTTGGTTGATGGGTTACTATTATTATAGGTTAAATCAACCCAATCAATACAACTTGTTTCTGCAAAACAATGATTAATCAATCCTTTGTTACTCGAATCAACTTTTCTAAAAGGCACTACTGGTTTAAGGTTTTGAATTACACCATTAATTTCCTTCATAAAAAAAGGCTTGGCCACAAAATCACTTACACCGCAATGCAATAAATCTTTAATATAATATGGGTTAATATGATTGGTTGTAACTATAATCTTAATTTCTGGTTGAATCTCTTTAAGCTGCACCACAAATTTTTTAATATCTAAATCGTGCATTGCTGCATCACAAAATACCAAATCAAACTTTTCTACAAGACTAGACAAAGCAGCTTGAGCAGAATTTGCAACAGCTACAAAATAATTATTACTATTTAAACGATTGTAAAGTTGAGCAGAAAACTCTACGTCATCATCAATTACTAAAATCCTATTAATCATTATACTGTTTTGTATTTTTAGAAAATTCGAAATAGCTATTAAAAACAAATTAAACTAAAATCCATCAAGAATTTGCTAGTTTTTGGTATTTATACATTAATTCATGATTCCTTTTTTTACTTATTAAAGTAGCAAGCTAACAAATTTAAATTACTACCCAACCAACATACTCATAAATATCAAACCTAATTTGATCAATACATTCATTTAAAATATTTTCAGATGTAACCAAAGTTAGTCCAGGATATGCCATCATGCGGGTTCGCATTGTATTTTTTTGAATATCAATATGAATACGTGCTTGCTCGATGCTAATTTCATTATTCACACGCATTTCTTTAATCCATTTAAGCATTAATAAAAAACTCTCAAACTCACCCGCTATTAAAGGCTTTAGTCGTGCCCAATCATTAATTTGCAATTGCTCGCATTTTGCAAGCATAGTTTTGTACATTTGACCCGTGTTAGGTTTAGGTTTTGAGGTAAGCATCATGGTAATTCAAAACAAACACTTTTTAAAACAGTGGAAAATACGCTACTTAACGTATAATTTACATTGGTTGGATATATAATTTTATTAGTAACACTTGTTATTGTTATTAACAATCCTATATTTGCAGTCCTTTTTTTAACAATTTAATAATAACAAACAATGTTTGCAATAGTGGAAATCGCTGGCCAACAGTTCAAAGTAGAAAAAGACCAAACTCTTTATGTACATAGATTACAACAAGAGGAAGGCGCCAGCATTGAACTTAACAACGTATTGCTAATAAGCAATAACGGATCAGTAAAAGTAGGTACCCCTTCAGTTTCGGGTGCAATGATTAAAGCCAAAGTGTTAACGCACTTAAAAGGCGATAAAGTAATCGTATTTAAAAAGAAACGTAGAAAAGGATACAGAAAAAAGAACGGTCACCGTCAATCTTTCACTAAAATCCAAATAGAAGCGATTAACGCTTAATTTTAAATTTATAAACCGATTAATAACTAAATACAATGGCACATAAAAAAGGTGTTGGTAGTTCGAGGAACGGTCGCGAGTCGCATAGTAAGCGTCTAGGCGTTAAAATATTTGGCGGTCAATTTGCTATCGCTGGTAACATTATCATCCGTCAGCGTGGTACAAAACACCACCCAGGCAATAACGTAGGTATCGGAAGAGACCATACATTATTTGCTTTAGTTGATGGTAAAGTAGTTTTCAAAAAGAAAGCAGATAACAGATCATACGTTTCAATAGCTCCTATAGCTCCTGTTGCAGAAGCATAGTTAGCATACCAACTTAATTAAAAAGCCGTTTCAATAAACATTGAAACGGCTTTTTTTATGGTATTTTATAATACCCAATAAGCCATAAATTGATCCAATATCCAAATTAAACATTGGAAATGCATAATCGAAATAGAAATATTCTCGTAAAGTTTGCAATGATTAAAGTAATTACATTTGTGTTGTAAACTAAAATAAACACCTTTACGTAATTAATAATAAACATTAATTCAACCTAATTGTTAAAATTATATGAATTCAAATTTTAAACCTGTTATTTTAGTTGGATTGTTTGCCATGTTTACACTAGTTGCTTGTGGGCAAACTGCTAATAAAAATATACAATTAAAAACAACATCAACCATGAATAATGATATCACAAAACCCGACTCGGCTACAGCAACATTTGGTGCTGGCTGCTTTTGGTGTGTAGAAGCTGTTTTTCAGCAATTAGAAGGCGTAGACACTGTAATTAGTGGCTATTGTGGAGGCTCAGTACCCAACCCTACTTACCGAGAAGTTAGTTATGGTAAAACTGGACATGCAGAAGTGTGTCGCATCGTTTACAATCCTCAAAAAATAAGTTTCAACGATTTGTTACAAGCACTATTTAGTAGCCACAACCCTACTACACTAAACCAACAAGGTGCAGATGTAGGTACACAATACCGTTCGGCAATTTTTTATCATAATGATGTACAGAAAGCCGAAGCCGAAAAAGTTATTGCAGAACTTACCCAAGCCAATGTATTTGAGGCTCCAATTGTAACTGAAGTTACCCCATTACAAACATTTTATGTAGCCGAAAATTACCACCAAAACTATTATAACCAAAATGGAGGCGAAGGATATTGCAGAATAGTAATTAAACCTAAAGTTGAAAAAATAAGGAAGGTATTTGCCAATAAATTAAAACAAAAGACAACCGAAACGCATTAATTTTTGATTTACTAAATAGTAAATTCATTGTTATTCTTGAGAAAAGTAAAGATTGTCACTTAACAAGACATAACGGCAAATATTTTACCATAATCGTACGTTGATATAATTGTGTAAAGCTTTTTATGCCAACATTGCGTTGTATTATAAATGGAATTATATTTGAATTTAAGCAACATCAACCTAAAAGTTGTAAAAAACATATTATGGAAGCTAAATTTTCACCTCGCGTAAAAGATGTAATTAGTTATAGCAGAGAAGAAGCTATACGCCTTGGCCACGATTATATTGGCACTGAACATCTTTTACTAGGCCTAATACGTGAAGGTGATGGCAAAGCCATACGAACGTTAAAAGCCCTTGACGTGGATATTATCAGATTGAAAAAAACTATTGAAGATGCCATAAAAGGCACCGCCAATAACAACACCAATTTGGTTAATATTCCGTTAACAAAACAAGCAGAAAAGGTTTTGAAGATTACATACCTTGAAGCTAAAATTTTTAAAACTGATATTATTGGAACAGAGCATTTATTGTTATCGGTATTGCGTGATGAGGACAACCTTGCATCGCAAATCTTATCGCAATATGGCATTAGCTATGATATTTTTAAATCTGCTGTAGAAAATAATATCTCAGATGTAAAAAACGAAATGAGTGCAGATAGCCCTGAAGACGATTTTTATCGCGAAGAACCGCGCAAACCAGCAGAACCCGTTAGAAAAGGAGATAGTAAATCAAAAACACCAGTATTAGATAATTTTGGTAGAGATTTAACCAAAAGCGCTGAAGATGGTAAGTTAGATCCAATAGTTGGTCGCGAAAAAGAAATTGAACGTGTTTCTCAAATTTTAAGTCGCAGGAAGAAAAACAATCCTGTATTGATTGGCGAACCAGGTGTTGGTAAAACTGCCATTGCCGAAGGTTTAGCATTGCGCATAGTTCAACGTAAAGTATCACGCGTGTTGTTTAACAAACGTGTAGTAATGCTTGATTTAGCAAGCTTAGTTGCTGGTACAAAATACCGTGGCCAGTTTGAAGAACGCATGAAAGCGGTAATGAATGAACTTGAAAAATCGCCCGATGTAATTTTATTTATTGATGAGATACATACCATTGTTGGTGCTGGTGGTGCAAGCGGTAGTTTAGATGCCAGCAACATGTTTAAACCAGCTTTGGCACGTGGCGAAATACAATGTATTGGAGCAACCACACTTGATGAGTACCGTCAATATATCGAAAAAGATGGTGCTTTAGAAAGACGTTTCCAGTCGGTTTTGGTTAATCCAACTTCGCCCGAAGAAACTATTCAGATTTTAAACAACATCAAAAACAAATACGAAGACCACCATAATGTAGTGTATGATGCAGAGGCAATTGATGCTTGTGTAACCATGAGTAACCGATACATTAACGATAGGCATTTGCCAGATAAGGCTATTGATGTTTTAGATGAGGCTGGTGCAAGGGTACATATCAGCAATATTCATGTTCCGGTTAATATTCTTGAACTTGAAAAAGCAATTGAAGAAATTAAGGTAGAAAAAAACAGGGTAGTTAAAAGCCAAAAATACGAAGAGGCTGCTAAGTTGCGTGATAAAGAAAAACATTTATTAGAGCAATTAGAAACCGAAAAAGTAAAGTGGGAAGAAGAAACTAAACAACAACGTTATAGGGTTACCGAAGATGATATTGCAGAAGTTATTGCAATGATGACAGGTGTGCCTGTAAAACGTATTGCACAAAGCGAAGGTCAGAAATTACTTAGTATGCCAGAAGATTTACAGGGCAAAGTTATTGGCCAAGAAAATGCCATTAAAAAATTAGCAAAAGCAATACAACGTACACGTGCAGGATTAAAAGACCCAAATAAACCAATTGGTTCGTTTGTGTTTTTAGGCCCAACAGGTGTTGGTAAAACAGAAATGGCTAAAGTACTTGCGCGTTATTTGTTTGATACTGATGATGCCATGATACGTATTGACATGAGTGAATACATGGAGAAATTTGCTGTTAGCCGTTTGGTTGGAGCGCCTCCAGGTTATATTGGGTATGAAGAAGGTGGACAGTTAACTGAAAAAATTCGTAGAAAACCTTATGCAGTAGTATTGCTTGATGAAATAGAAAAAGCACATCCTGATGTGTTTAATATTTTATTACAAGTATTGGATGAAGGTTTTGTAACAGATAGTTTAGGTCGTAAAATTGATTTTAGAAATACCATCATTATTATGACATCAAACATTGGTAGCCGACAGTTAAAAGAGTTTGGTGCTGGTGTTGGATTTAGTACGCCAAGCAAGCAATCGCAGGCAGATGCGAATAGCAAAATAGTAATTGAAAATGCATTAAAACGTTTCTTCTCGCCAGAGTTTTTAAACCGTATTGATGATGTAATAGTATTTAATCAATTAGATAAAGATGCTATCCATAAAATATTGGATATTAATCTTGAAAAATTAGTGAAGCGTGTTGAAGAGTTGGGTTTTACTTTTAAAATAACTGATGAGGCAAAAACCTTCTTATCAGAAAAAGGTTTTGACCCTGAAATGGGGGCTCGCCCATTGGCGCGTACCATACAGCGTTATGTAGAAGACCCCGTTGCAGAAGAATTATTAAAAGGAGAAAGCATGGAAGGTGCTGTTATTGAAATTGATTACGACAAAGAAGCCAACCCCGATGAATTAAAAATTGGTGTGGTTAAAAAGAAAGAACCTCGTAAGAAAAAAGATACACCACCTGTAAATCCAGAATAAATTTTAAAAGGCTGTCATTAAAAAGGCAGCCTTTTTTTATGCTTTTATTTAGGCTAGCATTAACACCTAACCTGCAATTTTATTACATTTGTTGGGCATGAAAATTACCTTACTACAATTGGGAAAAACCCATTTTAAGTTTGTGGATACCGGTTTTGAGGAGTTTAGCAAACGCCTTAAACACTATTGTAAATTTGACAGCCAACTGTTTGAATTACCCACTCGCTTAAAAACCACAGATATAAACCTGACTAAAAAAAACGAAGGAGAGCTGTTGTTAAAAAAACTAAACCCAAATGATTTTGTAATTTTATTAGACGAAAACGGTAAAGAATATACCTCAACCGTATTTGCAGATTATTTACAAAAACTATCGGTACACCAAGCGCATGTAGTATTTATAATTGGTGGTGCGTATGGCTTTAGTGATGATGTGTATGCAAGAGCAAATGCTAAAGTATCACTTTCACAAATGACGTTTTCGCACCAATTAATTAGGTTAATTTTTATTGAACAATTGTACCGAGCATTTACCATTATAAAAGGCGAACCTTATCACCATGAATAAAAAAATAATATTGGCCTCTAAATCTCCACGTAGGCAAGAGTTAATAAAAGGTTTAGAGTTAAATTACCGTGTGTATACTTATGAAGTTGATGAATCGTTTCCTAAAACATTAGTAGCACAAGAAATAGCACTTTATTTGGCCGAAAAAAAAGCCAGCGCTTATCCATTACCAATTAATGATGATGAAGTATTAATAACTGCTGATACCATTGTGTGGGTAAATAACCATGTACTTAACAAACCCGATAACGAAGCAGATGCTTTTAAAATGCTCAGCGAAATTTGCGGCACAACCCATACTGTTTATACTGGTGTTTGCTTAAAAACATCAACCCAAACAATACCCTTTTTTGAGAGCAGCGAGGTTACCATAAAACAACTAACCAACGAAGAAATTTGGCATTATATTAAAAAATACAAACCATTTGATAAAGCAGGAAGTTACGGCATACAAGATTGGTTTGGGTATGTTGCTGTAGAAAAAATTAACGGTTGTTTTTACAATGTGATGGGATTACCTGTAGCCAAACTTTACGAAAAGTTAAAGTTAATTGGTAAATAACACGCCTTCTTTTAATGAATAGTTTGATGCAATAATACGTTGTGGTTTTGCTTTGCTAACTACATGTTGCATAAGCATAGCGGCAACAGTTATCATTTCAACCCTAAAATCGGTCATTCCTTTTAATCTTGTGCGCTGCTGGTGAGTAGATGTTCGCATAATTTCCACAAATACATCAAAATCTTCTCGCCTAATTTCAAAAGCATTTAAGCTTAATGATAATGGAATAACGGCAAGGTCTTTTATTACTACATCAACTAAGGTTTCAAACGAGCCAGCTGAACCAATTAAAACTTCGGGATTATGGGTATGTATAGCATTATATAGTGGAATTAAAACTTGCGATAAATAGTTATCTAAGGCCGTAATTTCTTCATCCGAAATGGGGTCTTGTTTATGGAAATTTTCTATCAAACGTGAAGCTCCAATTTCAAAACTTTGTTTCCATAAAATATTACTACCGTTGCCAATAATAAACTCAACACTTCCACCGCCAATATCCATCACCAATACATTTTGTTGCGGAAACTTGAAGGAATTTAATACACCAGCATAAATAAACTCGGCTTCTTTATCGCCATCAATTGTGGTTACTATTATGCCACTTTTTTGGTATACATCTTTAACAAACTGATTACCGTTTTTTGCGTTACGTATGGCCGATGTAGCAAATGCGTGAATTTGGGTTACTTCAAACTGTTCGATGTATTTTTTAAATTCAATTAAGGTAGTTAATCCACGTTGATAAGCTTCGGGCGCAATAAATCCATTACTAATACCCCCTTGACCTATTTTTACAGGTACTTGCAGCTTATAAAAGGTACATACCTTACCAAGTTTGGCTTCGGCAATTACTAAATGAAATGTATTTGTACCTAAATCGATTATCGCTTTCAACAGGAATTAGTTTTGTGCAATATAAAAATAGTATCAAATAAATTGCTAAAACAGTTTTAAGTTTTGATCGATTTTAAATTTAGTAGTGCTTATTTTAGAAATAATTGGTTTTTCTTTTTGAGATTTACGATTGGTATGTACGGCAAGTATTTGTTGGTTTTGCTGGCGAGTTTGCGCTGAATTTTTGGTTTGCCATAAATGCTTTGCAGCATGTTTTGCGCTTAATTTTAAGTCTACAATTGGTAAAGGATAATCAACCCCAATAATACAATTATACTTGCTTTGCAAGCTAGGCGGTATAAGCCATGGTTGATGGATAAGTGGTGCAGGAATATTTTCCAATTCTGGAATCCACTGTTTTATAAAGTTTCCTTCTGGATCGTGCTCGATACTTTGTTTTATCGGATTATAAGTTCTAATGATATGAACCCCCATTACACCAGATTGCATTTGAAACTGCGGATAATGGATACCTGGTTCGTAATCTAAGAATTGTTGTGCAAGATGTAACGCTCCTTTTTGCCAATCTAACCAAAGATTATGTGTTAGAAAGGTAACTAACATAGATCGCATCCTGAAATTAATATAACCAGTAGCAACAACACATCTCATGCATGCATCCACCAAAGGATACCCGGTTTTACCATTTTGCCAAGCTAAAAAATAATCCTCATTCCATGTTGTTCTTATATCATCAAATGAAGAATTTAAATTTTTAAACTCCATGCTACAATCACTTTCAAACTTTTGTATAAAATGGCAATGCCAATGCAATCGTGCAATAAAAAATGATAGCGCACGCTTATTGCCTTTTAAATAATATAAGTTGGCCTGATTAACCAATTCGCGCATACTGATGTTGCCCCATGCTAAGTATGGTGATAATCGACTACATGATTTGCGACTTAACTCAGGCTTTGAAATATTTTTTGCGTAGTTTATTATTCGCTGATCAAAAAAACCATGCAAATATTGCCAAGCATATTTTGCACCACCTGGCTGAAAATTGGCATTGGATGTTGTAATGCTTTTTTTAATTAAAACACGTTGGTCATAATTGCGTACAACATTGGTGTCAACACCAGTAAAATTCGTCCAATCCGGAGTTTGTAAGGGCAAGTTCATGTATGTTATCCAAGCTTTATTCCAATTGTTTCTGTTTTTTAACCCTCTTATAATACCATCTCGCTGAAATTCGAAAAATGAAATTTGATTTAACTTACAATAATTTGAAACAGCAATATCTCTATCAAAAGTTAACTTGATGCCAATTTCTTGATGCGCAAAAATGTTTTTAATATTAAATGATTGGCTTAACTGTTGCAATATTTCAACCGTTTCACCAACTTTAATACACACTTGGGTATTGTGTGATAAAAGCGTATTTTCAATATCAACAATACTTTGCCAAACAAAACGCCAATGCCGCAAATTACTATCAGGTGATTTCATCAAACTTGGCTCAAAAACATACAAAAAAAGTATTGGCAAGCCAACTTCAATAGCATGCTTTAATGGCGCATGGTCGGTTAAACGTAAATCTCGCTTAAGCCAAACAATAGATATCGTTTCTTTTAGTTGCACAAAACTTAAACACTTTGTAAGCAAATGTGTTTTATAAGAATGAATAAGTTTACAGAAGCAGAAGTTGATAGAATTATTGAAATGGCTTGGGAAGACAGAACATCATTTGATGCCATAAAACTTCAATTTGGCATACCAGAAGCTGAGGTAATTAAGTTGATGCGGAACCAATTAAAACCAAGCAGTTGGAGATTATGGCGAAAAAGGGTTAACCAAGGTATATCACAAAAACATGCTAAAAAACGTAATCAAGAAATTGATAGGTTTAAATCCACACTGCAACGTCAAATTACTTTAAATAAAATTAGTAAACGATGAGAGGTGTTAAGAAAGAAAATCTGCCAGAAAAAATTTGCTTAACATGTAAAAGGCCATTTGAGTGGCGCAAAAAATGGGAGAAAAACTGGAACAATGTTAAATATTGTAGCGATAAATGCAGACGACTAAAACACTATTCTACTTCTACATAAATATCAGGCAAATTGCGGCCTAAACCGTCATAATCTAGCCCATAACCTAATACAAATTTAGGTTCAATTTCAAAACCAACATAGTCAGGAATAATATCAAACAACAAAGCCTTTGGTTTAAATAATAAGGTAAGCACTTTTACCGAAGCTGGATTTTTTTGCTGCAACTGATTTAGCACATATTGCATACTCAAACCCGTATCAATAATATCCTCGATAATAATAACATTTCTACCTTCTATTTGCTCGTTAAAACCAATTAGCTCACTAATTTTATTTGTGGTTGATGTGCCTTGGTAACTCGAAATTTTAGCAAATGATATTTCACTTTGAATGGTAATTTTTCTAAATAAATCGGCAGCCAAAATAAATGCCCCATTAAGCACAGCCAAAAACAATGGATTTTCACCTTCGTATTCAGCACAAATTTGATAAGCAATTGCAGTTAATCGCTCATTTATCTGCTTTTCTGTAATAAAAGGTTCAAAATTTCGCTGATGTATTTTGATGATTGACATTATTGTTGTTTACTTGTGTTGGTTTTCAAATATACGTAGATGGATAATAATTTCGAATGTAATTTATGTGGGTCAAAAAAAGCAAGTAAAGTACCATTTAGGTATTTGTTTAAACAAAACTACTTGTGGTTATACGAATGTGATGGTTGTAAATTACGCTCCATTTGGCCTCGACCAAGCGATAAAGAAATAGAAGAAATGTATGCTTCTGATTATTTTACAGAAGCGGATAGCGCAACACACCACATGGATTCTGATTATTTGGCTTTGCTAAATAATGGCGATTATGCAGATGGAATTGAAAACATGAAGCGCTATTGCCAAAGTGGAAATATTTTAGAAATTGGTTGCG
Source organism: Bacteroidia bacterium (assembly GCA_018058165.1). Lineage (GTDB taxonomy): Bacteria > Bacteroidota > Bacteroidia > UKL13-3 > UKL13-3 > UBA6183. The sequence continues at coordinate 2,181 of JAGPCI010000027.1, read as the reverse complement.
CAACTGGTAATTTTTTAAATGCCCTAAACAAAGTTGGATATAAAGTAAAAGGTATTGAACTTTCATCATTTGCGGTAGATTATGCTAAGAAAAACTTTGGACTAAACTTAATTAACAAACCTTTTGATTTTAGTTTGTTAAACAACGAAGTTTTTGAGAACGAATTTGATGTGATAATTATGGGCGATGTGCTTGAGCATTTCACCAATCCTACCGAAGCCATGCAGCTGGCACATAAAATATTAAAACCTGGTGGTGTAGCTTTTATTCATTTGCCGGGCTCTTTAAATTTATTGTCGGGCAAGTTGGCTTTTGCTATTTATAAGTTAATTGGCAAACAAAAAACAATGACTATCCCCCCCTATCATTTAACCGAATTTACAGGTGATAGTATTAAACTAATGTGCAATAAAACTGGCTTTAGTAAGGTTATTATTAAACAAGATATTAAACATCCATCAACCATACCTTTACGCGGAACATTTATTGAAAACTTTGTAAAAAAAGGACTACAATACCCCAACTATTATTTAACAAAATGGTTCGGTATTTCGGGTGATAGAATTAATGTAGAAGCTTATAAATAAAAGAAAATGCACATTATTTCTGTTATATCATATCCATTTTTACCAGCAACTACAGGTGGCGAAATTTGCACTGCTGGCTTACTTAACGAGTTATCAAAAAATAATGATGTAACGGCATTTACTGTAGAACCTTACAAACAAGGATACGAACACCAAACCGGCAATACAAAAATGATGTATGCCATGCCTTTTAAAATTAGCAGGTATTATAATTTTGGGTTGATAAGCAAACTAAAAAAGTTAATTCTTGAGCAAAAAGCAGATTGGGTTTTATTTGAACAACCTTGGTTTGGATGGATTATACTTTGGTTACGTTTAACAACAAAAAACAAGCTGGCCATACGTAGCCACAACATAGAGTATTTGCGCTTTAAAAGCATGGGCAAATGGTTTTGGCAAATGTTATATATCTACGAAAAATTCGCTTATAAATCGGCACACTTGGTGTTTTTTTTAAGCCAAGCCGATAGGCAAAAAGCTATTTATGAGTTTGATTTAAATCCAGAAAAAACATTACTTACACCTTATGGTGTAAATGATATTGAAATACCAACCAAGGCATCAACCCAACAAATAAACGAACTTAGAAATAGTTTAGAAATTGCACCAAATGAAAAGATGATTTTGTTTTTTTCGACCTTAAGTTATGCCCCAAATTACGATGCTGTAAATTTTATTTTGGATGAAATTTATCCGCGATTAAAACAACAACAAACACCTTTTAAAATAATTATTTGTGGCAAAGGATTGCCCACTCAAATAGCCGAAAAAATAACCAACAACTCGCACATAAAATACCTAGGTTTTGTAGATGATATTAACCTTTATATTGATGCTGCAGATATTATGCTAAACCCAATACTTAGTGGTGGTGGTGTAAAAACTAAGGCTATAGATACTTTAGCCAGAAACCAACGTGTAATATCAACCCAAAATGGTGCTGAAGGTATTGATGTAAATGTGTGTGGCACTAACTTAATAATTACTGCCGATAACAATTGGGATGCCTTTATATCAGCCATAATTCAACACATCAATCAACCCAAACAACTGCCAAATACCTTTTACCAAACGTACAGCTGGACTAATATTGTAAGCAATTTGGTTAACAAACTAAATGAACGTTTGTAGTTAATAAATTTAGTATATATACAATTAGTAGATACACTAGCTTAAAAGTAAAACATATTGTCATATCAACATCAAACTTAAACCTACATGCAAATGCAAAACTTAAAATTATTTTTTGTTTTATTGGGGTTGATGATGGCCCAAAAAAGTAATGCCCAATACAACATTGAGGTGTTAGACTCGAACAACTTTTTATTGGGTGATGGCGTAAATTTAAGCAAAACTAGTCTTAGGGGATTAAGTGTAGTTGATGATAAAACCATTTGGGTAAGCGGAAGTAACGGAACTTTTGCACGAAGTATTGACGGTGGAAAAACATTTAATTATACCCAACTTAAAGGATACTCAAAAAGCGATTTCAGAGATGTTGAAGCTTTTGATGATAAACGAGCCATAATGATGAGTAGTGGCACACCAGCTTATATTTTAAAAACAATTGATGGCGGATTAACTTGGACTGAAG
>JAGPCI010000211.1 GCA_018058165.1 Bacteroidia bacterium | reverse complement strand
AAAAAGTTTTTAACCATCATTTCAGCTTGTTGTTTACTGTATACTCCTTCGTTATCATTTATTGTTAACTCTACAGTATTATTAAAAAATTTAGACACTTCTTTAACGTTTGCACCTTTAAGTGCATTAATTATATCATCGAAGCTATCAGCAAAAACAACTGATGTACTGAACATTATAACTATTCCTAGAATATATTTTACAAAAGTATTTTTCATATTAGTTTATATTACACCATACCATTAACTAAAAGTATGCCACGGTGCAAATTACTAAAAATGTTGATATGGAAAATAATAACACAAAAAAGTTTTATTGGTTAAATTTGCAGCATGACAAAAAAAGTAGCACTTATCATTTTAGATGGTTGGGGTAATGGTAAACCTTACGATGGCAATGCAATTTACCAAGCTAATACACCAAACTTTGATGACATTGTAAAGCAATATCCTGGTACTAGTATAAAAACAAGTGGATTAGACGTTGGTTTACCTGAAGGACAAATGGGGAATAGCGAAGTTGGTCATATGAATTTAGGCGCAGGAAGAGTAGTTTACCAACAATTGGTGCTTATCAACAAATCATTTAAGAATGGCGATATATACAAAAGTGAAGTTTTGATAAATGCATTGAACTATGCAAAATTAAATCGAAAAAATATACATTTAATTGGATTAGTTAGTGATGGTGGAGTGCACTCAAGTATTGAACATTTGTTGGGTTTGTGCAACTTAATGCAAGCAGAAAAAGTGAATAATTTTTATGTTCATGCATTTACAGATGGTAGAGATACTGACCCCAAAAATGGCAAAGGTTATTTAACCAAATTAATAAGTGAGTTAGCTAAAACTGGTGGCAAATTAGCCAGCGTGTGTGGAAGGTACTACGCAATGGACAGAGATAAGCGCTGGGACCGAGTAAAACTTGCTTATGATTGTATGGTTAATGCCCAAGGTGAATTTACTAATGATGTTATAACCACTTTAGATAAAAGGTATACAAGTGGCGAAACGGATGAATTTATAAAGCCCATAATTTGTGTTGATGGAGATAAAAAACCAATAGCAAAAATTGCAGAGGGCGATGTTGTAATTTGTTTTAATTTTAGAACAGATAGAGGGCGGGAAATTACCGAGGTGCTTACACAAGTTGATATGCCAGAGCAAAACATGCACAAGTTAAATTTGCACTATATCACCTTAACAGAATATGATAAAACCTATAAAAATATAGGAGTAGTTTTTGCCGAAATTGATTTACAAAACACATTAGGCGAAGTTTTAGAACAACACAATAAAACACAAACTCGAATAGCTGAAACAGAAAAATACCCTCACGTAACTTTCTTTTTTAGTGGAGGCAGAGAGCTGCCATTTAAAGGAGAATCACGTTATTTAGCGCCCTCGCCCAAAGTAGCAACTTACGATTTGCAACCAGAAATGAGTGCCGAGGAAGTATGTAATTTTACCATTAATGCAATGACAAATGAGCAACCAGACTTTATGTGTGTTAATTTTGCAAACCCCGATATGGTTGGACACACAGGTATTGTTGCAGCTGAAATAAAAGCAGTGCAAAAAGTGGATGATTGCTTGGGCCGAATTATTGCAACTGCTAAACAAAATAATTACACTTTATTGGTTACAGCCGACCACGGAAATGGGGAATATATGATGAATGAAATTGATGGTACACCTAATACAGCACACACCACTAACGAAGTTCCTTTTATAGTAGTTAATGCAGATATTAAACGAGTAAAACCTGGCAGATTAGCTGATGTTGCACCAACCATTTTACATTTATTAGGCATTAAACAGCCCTCACAAATGACTGGAGAAATTTTGGTATGCGAATAGCCTTAATTTTTTTTCTATTATTAATATTTGCTTGTAGTGTTAAAACTACTTCAACATCAGATTTTTTTGATACAAAATCTTTTTTCAATCATGAAATAGAATTACTAACCAAACAAAAATCGGGTGTGAGCAAACGTTTTGTATTTATTAACAATAATGATTCGATAATTCTATTAGACAGTGTAAATTGGCAAAGAGAATTACAAGTATTTATTGATTTAGATTTGGCCAAACCCAGCAACCAAAGTGCTTTTATAGTAAGCAATACCGAAGCGAATGGACTTATAGAAAAAAGCTACAAAGCAATAGATAGCGCACAGGAGTTACAAACTGTTATTATTACAACCGATAACAAACAAAATGTAAAAATAATTGAAGCCCTTTTAACCAAAAATAACTCATTATATAAAGCATCAAAACACTTGCGATACGTTACCGATAGTGGATATAGTATTAATGGCAATCAACAATTAAAGTTAGGTAATAATAATACCTACCAAGTTGCTGCAACTTTTATAAATAACTAAATTAAAAAACGCACATCAAATTAATGGTGTGCGTTTTATTTATTTAGTTTTCTTATTTATTATCTTAAATCAATAACCTCACATTTAGGGTATTTTTTCACATCAAAAACAAAAAAACCATCTTCTAATTTTAAGTTAGGAACTTGATTAGTTACCGTGTAAGTATGAATGGTACCATTTTTATCAAAAACCTGAGATTTAGTAATTGTTTGATTGGTTTTATCGATGGTTAATTTTATTTTAAAGAAATTTTTCTTCTTATCTTTTGGAGTAAGCTCTAAAGTTGCAATTTCATTCTTACCTTCCTTTTTAGTTTCTAAAATTTTAGACAAAAAGCCTTTATCATACATGGTAAACAAATCATCTAAACGAATAGGTGTTTTTTTTGCATCGTAATTATTTACTTGAACTTCGTTTACCTCTTTGCTGTATGTCCAAATGGTTTTGTTATCGCAAGTGATAACCTGGTTAGCAATATCTAACCTAAACTTATTGCCTTTTACGTAAATACTTCCTTTTTGTTTTTCGTTTATATTTTCAGCTTTACTTTCAATACTATAAATAAAATCTGCCTTAATCGTTTTAAAGTTTTTGTATCGATTGCTAATTAGGTTTAGTAATTTATCAGATTCGCTGTTTACTTTTTTAGGGGTTTGAGCTGCAAATGCAAAACTGGTTGAAAGTATCAATAATAATATTATTCGGTTTATCATAATCATGTATTTTAGTTATTAAACAACGCAGTTTAAACAATCATCATGCCAATAGCAAATGATAAATGTTTGATAATAAAATTGAAAAGAAAACTGCATTTACTTTCTTAAACAATTACTTATTAAAAAATAACAAAAATAAGCACAATTAAGTTTGGATACAAAAAAAATGCACAAGTTACTGAGGTAGTTAAGTATAATTAAAAAAGGCCAGTTAAACCTTAATAATGAGAATTTATCTTAATTTGGCACGTTAATAAAAATGAGCGCAATAAACTCTAAAACCGACACCGAAATAATAAATGCATTTGGTAATACAAATACCAAGCATAAGGCTTTTGAGTGGCTCCTAGATTGTTATCAAAAAAGAACTTACTGGCATATTAGGCGTATAGTAATTAATCATGATGATGCGGATGATGTTTGCCAAAATACGATGATAAAAGTTTGGGAGAACTTACATCAATTTAAATGCGACTCGAAGTTGTATACATGGATTTATAGAATAGCAACAAATGAAGCACTAACATTTTTAAACAAACAAAAAAATCACCAAAGTTTAGAAAATACTTCTGCAGAATTGATGGGACATTTAACTGCAAGTTCATATTTTAACGGTAATGCAGCAGAACTTAAACTTCAACAAGCCATTTTGTTGTTGCCAGAAAAACAACGTTTGGTGTTTAACATGAAATATTTTGAAAACATGAAGTATGAAGAAATAAGTGAAGTTGTAGGTACTTCAGTTGGTGCATTAAAAGCGTCTTATCATCATGCCGTAAAAAAAATAGAGGATTTTGTTGTTAAAGATTAAACCTTTATCAATTAATACCATCAAAACCAATGTTATGAAAGAAGAAATACCAAAATATATTAACGATTACAGCAGCCAGAATGGGTTTGATGTACCTGGAAATTATTTTGAAAAAAGTAGAGCTCAACTTTTAACGAAAATTAGTCATGGAGGATTTAACACTCCAGATGGATATTTTGAGGCGAGTAAAAAAAGCATTTTAGCATCAATAAAGCCAAAACAAAAGCAATTTCATATTCAACCCTTTTGGTATGCTGCTGCAATTACATTAATGATATCAGGTATTTTATTTTTAACGAATATTAAAACTTCAACCCCAACAATTACACAGCTAACTGATGATGAGATAATACAATATGCAGCACAAGTTAACTTACAAGATATTACGTTAGAAATGTTGGCTACTAATGATGTGTTAGGCATAGAAACAAGCGCTCAAGAAGAAGAGATTGTAGACGAATTAGATACTGAAACTATTTTAAATGAACTTTAAACTAAAAATATGAAAAAGCTATTATTTATAATTTTATTAAGTTTAAATCTAAGTGCTTTTGCACAGCATGATATGGAAGAAAACGAAGGTAAAAACGAAAAAATCGAAGCCTTGAAAATTGGCTTTATAACTGAAAAATTGGAGCTTAGCACTAAGGAAGCGGAATTGTTTTGGCCAATTTATAATAAGTTTAATGCAGAGGTTAGAAGTATCCGAAAAAGCCAACGTACTATTGCTAAAAAATTTAAATTAATTGCTAAACCAACAGAGCTTGAATCAGATAAATTTATAAGCGAGCAGTTGCAGTTAAAGC
>JAGPCI010000210.1 GCA_018058165.1 Bacteroidia bacterium | reverse complement strand
TTCACAGTTACCGTTCGAAACAATTTTTTGCTAAGCAAAACGCTTCATATAGCTAGTTTTGTAAAAGTAAAAGGAGTATACAATCTCGCATAATTAAGATGCTTTATTAAACCATTCGCCCAACCATTTTTTAGGTTTTACAATGGTGGTTGTTTTTAAATCAAACTTACCAATGGCGTGTTTTTTTATGTGCATTATGGCTTCATCAATAGAGTCGGTAATTAATAAATATTCTTTTATTTCGGCAGCCGAAACTGTTTTGTTAAAAACCATATCATCAATTAAGGCAATCAAAGATTTCCAATATTCTTTGCCAAATAATACAACCGGAAATTCTTGTATTTTACCTGTTTGAATTAATGTTAAAGCTTCAAACATTTCGTCCATTGTACCCCAGCCACCTGGCATAATAACAAATGCATACGAGTATTTTGTAAGTAATGTTTTGCGTACAAAAAAGTATTTAAATTCAATTGAAGTATGCACATAAGGATTTTCATTTTGCTCGTGTGGTAACACAATATTACAACCAATAGATTGTCCACCAGCTTCAAAAGCGCCTTTATTTGCGGCTTCCATTATTCCTGGTCCGCCACCGGTTATCACTGTAAATCCAAGTTTACTAATCTCAGCAGATAACTCTACTGTGGTTTGATAGTAGGGGTGGTCTTCCTTAAATCGGGCACTGCCAAATACGGTAACACATGGTCCAACAAAATGAAGCTTTTGAAACCCTTTAATAAACTCTGACATTACTTTAAATAAAAATTTAAGTTCACGCCATCTTGATCTTGGTCCTTCTAAAAATCGTCTTTCCGAGTAAAGAACCTTCTCGCTTTTGTTTGGTTTTATATCCTTCATATTGGCACAATCTAACAAAAAAAAGACGTGAAAAAAATCACGTCTTTTTAAAACTGTTTTTATTATAAAATTATTACAATTTAATACTTTTTAAAGGCAAAAAATTATAAGTTTCCTCTAATTTCTTGCTCTCTTTCAAGTGCTTCAAATAACGCTTTAAAGTTTCCTTTGCCAAAACTTTTTGCACCTTTGCGTTGTATAATTTCAAAAAACATGGTTGGTCTATCTTGTACTGGCTTACTAAAAAGTTGTAACAAATATCCTTCATCATCCCTATCTACTAAAATACCCAATTCGCGTAAAGGGGCAATGTCTTCTTCTATTTTGCCAACACGGTCAAATAAATCTTCGTAATAACTATCAGGTACTTTTAAAAAGTCAACACCTCTCGACATTAGGTCGCGCACAGTAGCTACAATATCAGCGGTTGCAATAGCAACGTGTTGTACACCTTCGCCTTCGTAAAACTCAAGATATTCTTCAACCTGCGATTTTTTCTTTCCTTCGGCAGGTTCGTTAATTGGAAATTTTACATAGCCATTTCCGTTGCTCATTACCTTACTCATTAAAGCTGAGTATTCGGTGCTAATGTCGTTATCATCAAACGAAAGTATGTTTTTAAAACCCATTACATCTTCGTAAAACTTTACCCAAGGATTCATTTGGTTCCAACCTACATTACCTACGCAATGATCAACATATAATAAACCTACAGGTGCTGGGTTGTATGTGCTTTCCCATTTTACAAAACCTGGCATAAATGGGCCATTATAATTTTTACGTTCAATAAATAAGTGTTCAACTTCACCATAGGTTTTAATCCCACTCATTCTTACTTCGCCATTTGCATCGGTAAGGGTAGTAGGTTTTAAAGTGCTAACTCCGCCCTTACTAGTTGTTTTTTCGTGCGATTCGTATGCATCATCAACCCATAATGCTAAGTATTTTACACCATCTCCATGTTTGCGGTGATGCTCTGCAATTGGGCTATCGCTGTGTAAAGCCGAAGTTAAAACCAAACGCATTTTGTTTTGAATTAACACATACGATGAACGGTCTTTTAGTCCAGTTTCGGGGCCAGCATAAGCTAAGCTCTGAAAACCAAAAGCAGTTTTATAATAATGTGCAGCTTGTTTGGCATTACCTACCCAAAGCTCAATGTAATCGGTGCCATTTAAAGGCAAAAAATCTTTAATCGTTTCCATTCTTTATCGTTACTATATTCTTAAGTTAATTATTAATCAATCCACGATTTGTAATAATCTGGATCTTCCATTTTCATTGCATCTTCGGTTATTTGCATCGAGTTAAAAGGATCAACCATCACTGCTAATTCTTTGGTTTCTTTTTGTCCAATTGATTTTTCAACAGTGCTTGGGTGTGGCCCATGAGGTATACCTTTTGGATGCAGACTAATCATACCACGTTCTACATGTTTGCGGCTCATAAAATCACCATCTACGTAGTACAAAATCTCATCACTATCTACATTACTATGGTTGTAAGGAGCAGGAATTGCATCAGGATGATAATCGTATAAGCGAGGCACAAATGAGCAAATTACAAAATTATGTCCTTCAAAAGTTTGATGTATTGGAGGTGGCATATGCACACGTCCTGTAATTGGTTCGTAGTTATGAATGCTAAATCCATATGGATATTGGCAACCATCCCAGCCTATTGCATCAAATGGATGGGTTGCATATGTGAACGGGTAAATTAAATCTTGTTTTTTAACTAAAATTTTAAAATCACCTTTTTCATCATGGGTTTGTTTTAGTATGGGTAATTTTATATCACGCTCGCAAAATGGCGAATGTTCCAAAAGTTGCCCTTGCGAATTGGTGTATCTTTTTGGTGTTTTAATTGGCGAAAAACTTTCGATTATAAAAATCCTATTGTTTTCGCTATTAAAATGCATTTGATAAATTATACCACGAGGTATCACCAAATAATCACCGTATTCAAAAGGTATTTCGCCATACAAAGTTTTAAGCACACCCGTACCTTCATGAATAAAAAGTACTTCATCAGCATCGGCATTTTTATAAAAATAATCAGTCATGCTTTTTTTAGGAGCAGCCGATGACAAATATAAATCACTATTAAATAAGGTGTAAACCCTGCTTTCTAAATAATCATCAACCGGTTTAGTTTTAAATGATAAAAAACTGCGGTTTTGAATGTTCTTTTTTATAGCTGCTTTAGGAGCTACATCGTAAGGTTCGCCAATGTTTTTAACCAAAGTAGGTGGGTGGCAATGGTAAACCAAACTATACACGCTGCTAAAACCCTCGGTGCTCACCAATTCTTCGGCATATAAGCTGCCATCTGGCTTTCTAAATTGTACGTGGCGCTTAGCCGGTATTTCTCCTTGTTTGTGGTAAAAAGGCATATTTATTTAATGTTTTGGGTTGATGTAAATTAACAAACTCAAAAATAATTGAGCATCTTGCAAACTAATTTACGTTTTTTTGCAACTTATGTTAATACAATTAGTATTGACAAATATATCCGAATTCACTCATGAATAAACTGATTTTTATCACAGCAATAATAAGCCTCTTAGCAGCTTGCAATAATAGTAATAACAAGGGTTTAAAAGACAATAAGGCAGAAGTAGCAACATCCAAGTCGGTAGCAGAAATTAGTGCCCAGTTAGAAAACGAGCCTACCAATGCCGAGCTTTATTATCGTAGGGCAAATATGTATTACGAAGAAAAGTTATTGGATAAATCGTTAGCCGATATCGAACAAGCAATTGTTTTAAATGCCAATCAACCCATTTATTTATTTTTTAAAGGGCGTGTTTTATATGCCATGAATAAAACACAAGATGCAGCAAAAGCATACGAAAAGGCTATAGCCATTAAGCCTGATTTTATTGAGGCGCAACTAAAATTGGCCGAGTTATATTATATAGTTAAAGAGCATAAAAAATCTATTGATTTATATAATGTGATATTGGCTAATGATAAATTAAATACCACAGCACTTTTTTTTAAAGGAATGAATTATAAAGAAATAGGCGATACAGCATCTGCTGTTCAAGCTTTTCAGAAAACATACGAGATTGATGTTAACCATTACGATGCGGTAATGCAATTGGGTAATTTATATGCCGGCTTAAACAATAAAATTGCGTTAGATTATTACATTACAGCTTCTCGCTTAAGGCCCAAAAATCCGGAGCCTCCATTTGCAGCGGGAGTTTATTTTCAACAAAAAGGCGATTACAAAAAAGCTGTTACCATGTACCAGCAAGCATTAAAAGCCGATGAAAAATTTTATCGAGCTTATTATAATTCGGCATTAATTAATGTTGATATTAGAAGATTTAGCGATGCTATTTCAAACCTAAATGCGGTAATTAGAATTGAGCCAGGTTTTGTTGATGCATATTATATGCGTGGTTTATGTTACGAGTTAGAAAAAAACTGGGAAGATGCGCGCATTAATTATCAATATGCATTAGAGCTTGAGCCTGAACATGCATTGGCCAAGCCTGCATTAGCTGCAATTAAAAACAAATAACAAAAGCTAATATTAATCTTTTTGTTTTTGGTTTTCTAGCCTTACTTTGCACTACTTTATGAGTAATATTAATATCACACTACCTGACGGTTCGGTTCGTTCGTATGAATCGGGAGTAACCGCCTTAGATGTGGCCAAATCAATAAGCGAAGGCTTGGCCCGAAATGTTTTAGCTGCAAAAGTTAATGGCGAGGTTTGGGATGCTACGCGTCCTATAAATGCTGATGCAACTTTGCGTTTATTAACTTGGAATGATACGGAGGCCAAACAAACCATGTGGCACTCTTCGGCACATTTAATGGCCGAGGCTATTGAAGCAATTTATCC
>JAGPCI010000209.1 GCA_018058165.1 Bacteroidia bacterium | reverse complement strand
GTAAAGAGTTAACTTAATTAGCCAGGTTCGAGGGCCTATACATTCGTATTCTACATCGCCACCTACAAAATGCGATGCAGAAGCGTTTGTTGGTACAAAAATAGTAAGTAAAAAAAGCGAGAGTAAGGCTGCAATAAAAAAGCGATGCTGAATTGATTTTTTCATAACGTTAGTATTTAAATTGGGTTTCTAATCCAATTCAAAATTACTACGCCACTTTACAAACTATTTCTTAAAAAGCCTTTACTGGTGCACTTTTAAGAGTATGTTAGGGTTTTAGAAAACATTAAGATTTACTCCATTTTTAATGCTTCATAAATGGCATCTTGTAAGTTAGTACGTACATTCAACTCCACTAGTTTTTTGTTTTCGGATGATGGGTTAACGCGGTTTGATAGAAATACAAATACTAATTTGCTTTTAGGATCAACCCAAGCACAAGTACCTGTAAAACCAGTATGGCCAAAAGTAGCAGCAGAGCATAATCTACTTGTAGGGGTACCTTTTTTAATATCCATTTCTGGTTTATCAAAGCCTAAGCCTCTGCGTGTTTTACCTTGTTTTTTGGTAAATAAATTTACTGTACTTTCTTTTAAAATGCGTTTTCCGCCATATTCGCCACCATCTAAAAGCATTTGCATAATTATGGACACATCATTTGCACTGCCAAAAACACCTGCATGTCCGCTTATGCCACCAAGCATTGCTGCTGTTTGGTCGTGTACGGTTCCGTTTACCAATTGCCACCTAAAAAAAGTATCCATTTCGGTTGGTACTATCCAATCTGCATTTACTTTGCTTAAAGGATTAAATGTTAGGTTTGATAAGTTTAATGGTTTGTAAATATTTTCATTTAAAAACGAATCAAAAGGCATTTGAGTAATGTTTTCAATTGCCTTTCTAAGTAGTATAAATCCTAAGTCGGAGTAAACATAATTACCCCTGGGTTTTACATCACTTTTTAAAATTGCATCCCATACAAATTGTTCATAATCTTGGTGCATAAATAAGTTAGGGGCCACTTGTATTGTGTACACACTATCTTGGTTAGCCTGATAGATAATTGGATTTGGTTTTCCGTTTAACAAAGTGTTTTTATAAATAGGAATATAAGCTACCAATCCGGCTTGATGCAATAAAATATCCTGCACCAAAATATCCTCTTTATTTGTGCCCACCAACATGGGTAAATAGGTGCTTAGTTTATCATCTAATTTTATTTTATGCTCATCATACAAATGCATAACAGCAACAGTTGTGGCCAAAATTTTAGTAAGCGAAGCCACATCATATAAATGGTGATTTTTAACAGCTGTTACATTATCGTAATTATGGTATCCAAACGATTTTTGGTAAACAACTTTGCCTTGTTTGGCTACTAAAATTTGGCAGCCTGGCGTTGCTCTTTTATTAATGGCATCAATTGCAATACTATCTAACTTGCTAAATGCATCACTTGGCAAACCAATTTCTTCTGGTAACTCGTACGTAAACCGTTCAATTATATTTGTATTTATTCCACTACCTAATGGAAACGCAGCACCTACGCCAACTGGCATTTTTCCTTTGGCAGCAACTGCGCCAAACAACACTTCGGCTGCTAAATAGTTGTACATTTCTAAGTCTTCGTACGATACAATTACATTACGTGCATTCTGAAAACTATTTAAAATATAGGGGTTGCCATTACACACCAAAACAACTTTTCGTTGAGATAAAATTATGCGGTTTACAAAATCAATTTGGGATTGAGTTAAACCTAATTTTCTGCTTACAAACCTGCTGGTAGATTGCAGGCTAATAATTACTAAATTGTATTTTTCTAAGGCTAAATATAAACTATCAAAATTGGTAGTTTTATCAGTTTTATCAATACTAAAATAATCGCTTTTGCAATAATTTAAACACATTTCCTGAAAGGCAGTAAGTTGTTGAATGCCCACACCTATTGTAGCAATTTTATACAATTCAGGGTTTTTAACTGGAATTATATCATCAAGGTTTTTGGCTACAATAATGCTGTTTTTTACCGCCTTTTTAATCATTAATGGCGCACCACCAGCATTTAAATCTTGTGTTAAATTGGTTAATTCTATGGGTTCGTAATTGTTTAATCCCGACCAATATTTTGCCAATAAAACCCGTTTGCAACTACTTTCTATTTGAGCCCAAGTAAGCGAACTATCAGCAATATGTTCTTTAATTTTGGCCATACTTGCAGGCACGTTTTCTACAAACAATAAAATATCATTACCTGCTAATAATGCCTTAGCTGCAACTTCGCCAGGTGGGTATAAATCGGCCACACCTTTCATGTTTAATGCATCTGTAATTATAATACCCTCAAAGCCCATTTGGTTTCGCAATAAATCGGTAATTATTGGTTTTGATAAGGATGAAGGAGTATTTGTAGAATCTAATGCGGGGATATTTAAATGTGCCACCATAATGCTCATAGCCCCTGCCTCAATTAGTTTTTTAAACGGATATAATTCTAACGAATCCAACCTTTTTCTATCGGCTTTTATTACGGGTAAACCATAATGCGAATCGGTTTCTGTATCGCCATGTCCAGGAAAATGTTTTGCAGATGCAATTACATGCATTTCTTGTAAACCGTTGGTATAAGCGGCACCAAGTTTGGCTACGGTGTATTTGTTTTCACCAAAAGAACGGTCGTTAATTACTGGATTATTGGCATTGTTATTTACATCAATATCGGGTGCAAAGTTAAATTGAATACCCATACGTTTGCATTGCGAACCAATACTCATGCCCATTTCGTAAACCAAATCGGGGTTTGCACTTGCACCTAATACCATTTGCCTAGGATAAACAGGCGTGCTATCTAATCTCATGCTTAATCCCCATTCGCCATCAATACCAACTAAAAGCGGTATTTTACTTTTGCTCTGAAAATTATTAGTAAGTGTAGCTTGTTTGTATGGTGTTCCTTTAAAAAATATTAACCCACCTACTTTGTATTCGCGCACCAACGACTCCACATAGTTAAAATGTGCAGTATCTCGCAATGTCCAAACATCAACCATAAAAAGTTGTGCAATACGCTCGTCTTCGGTAAGGCTATTGTAAACCGAATCAACCCAAGGATTGCTTTTTTTCCAATTTATGCTGCTGCTTTGTGCCTGACTTAAAGCCGGAAACAAAACAACCCATATCAACATCAAATATCTATTCATTTAAAATTTTGCTAAAAGAAACGTTGGTGGTATAACCGCAAAAAACGTTAAAAATTAGCTGCTTTGTATTTATTTGTGAGTTAAGTTTTATACGTACATATTAACACTGCATTTTGTTTCGTACTTTGCAGGTCAGTTTTTAGTAATGAGTGATATAATAAAATTATTGCCCGATAATGTGGCCAACCAAATTGCTGCC
The DNA here is from genome assembly GCA_018058165.1 of Bacteroidia bacterium. Lineage (GTDB taxonomy): Bacteria > Bacteroidota > Bacteroidia > UKL13-3 > UKL13-3 > UBA6183. The sequence goes on along the minus strand of JAGPCI010000209.1, from coordinate 1,344 downwards.
GGTGAAGTTATTCAACGCCCGGCTTCGGTTGTTAAAGAATTGCTTGATAATGCGATTGATGCAGAGGCCACTATCATTCAGTTAATGATAAAAGAAGGCGGCAAAACTTTAATACAGGTTATTGATAACGGCAAAGGAATGAGCCCAACTGATGCCCGAATGTGCTGGGAGCGCCATGCCACTAGTAAAATAAAACAAACCGAGGATATTTATACCATTAAAACAAATGGTTTTAGGGGTGAAGCTTTGGCCAGTGTGGCCAGTGTGGCTCAGGTTGAACTAAAATCTAAAACCCAAAATGATGCCATTGGAACCATAATTTTAATTGAAGGAAGCGAAGTAAAAAAACAAGAAGGTGTGGCTTGTAATAAAGGTACAAGTATTACCGTAAAAAACTTGTTTTATAATATACCAGCCCGAAGAAATTTTTTAAAATCAAACCCAGTAGAAACGCGCCATATTTTTGACGAATTTACCCGTGCAGCCTTAGCTCATCCCGAGGTTAATTTTACGTTACACAACAATAACGAAGAGGTGTTTAACCTTAGAGCAGGTAATTTGGCACAACGTATTGAGCAGGTTTTTAATTACAAATTAGGCGAACACTTACTTACTACTGCCGAAGAAACTACCATAGCAAATATTCATGTGTATTTAGGTAAACCCGAGTTTGCCAAGAAAACCCGCGGAGAGCAGTTTTTTTTTGTTAATAATAGGTACATTAAAGATGCTTATTTAAATCATGCGGTAATGAGTTGTTACGATAATTTAATTACCAAAGAGCAGTTTCCGTTTTATATTGTTTGTATTGATATTGACCCGAAATTGATTGATGTAAATGTGCATCCTACAAAAACCGAAATTAAGTTTGAAGACGAACGCTCTTTGTACCAAATTTTACGTGCGGTTTGCAAAAAAGGAATTGGCGAACATTACCATGTGCCAACTTATGTGCCGGCTAGCGATGATTCATTTTTAAATTTAGGTGCCAGATTTACTCCTAATAACGCTACCACTACCTACAATAAACCTATAGAAGAAAACGCTTCAAACAAGCCAAATACTGGTAGTTTTGATAACAGTAAAAATAATTTTGCACCCAGCCGCACCCAGCATAATGATTGGCAAGAGCTTTTTGGCATTTTAGAAAAAAAAGATACCATTGGCGATGTGGCACCAAAACGGTTTGCCAAAACCGATGATGAATTGGCTTTAAATGATGAGCAAAATACCGCCAAACATTTTACCCAAATTCATGGAGCATTTATTTTATCGCAAATAAAAAGTGGTGTTTTATTGGTTGATATGCAAGCGGCACACGAGCGTGTTTTGTTTGAAAAATAC
>JAGPCI010000026.1 GCA_018058165.1 Bacteroidia bacterium | reverse complement strand
CTTCTTCGGTTGGTTTCGTTAATGGTGCGTTTCATGCTTTCTGTAATCTTATCAGCATACATAATTACATTGCCACGCTCGTTACGCGCAGCTCTGCCAATAGTTTGCGTCAACGATTTATCATTACGTAAAAAACCTTCTTTATCAGCATCCATAATGGCTACCAAACTTACCTCTGGTAAATCTAATCCTTCTCTAAGTAAATTTACACCAATCAAAACATCAAACACCCCTAACCTTAAATCGCGCAAAATTTCTACCCGTTCTAAAGTTTTTATTTCGCTGTGTATGTACCTGCATTTAATGTTTAACTTTTGCATGTACTTTGATAACTCTTCAGCCATCCGTTTGGTTAAAGTAGTTACCAAAATGCGGTCACCCATTTTTATACGCTCATCAATAGCATCCAATAAATCATCTACTTGGTTGCTGCTAGGTCTTATTTCAATAGTTGGATCAAGCAATCCTGTTGGTCTAATAATTTGTTCAACAACTATACCTTCGCTCATGCGCAATTCGTAATCGCTTGGTGTGGCACTTACATATACAACTTGGTCAACCATGCTTTCAAACTCATTAAAAGTTAGCGGCCTATTGTCCATTGCACTGGGTAACCTAAATCCATATTCTACCAAGTTTTCTTTACGTGCCCTATCTCCACCATACATTGCCCTAACTTGCGGCATGGTTACATGGCTTTCGTCAATAAACATCATAAAATCTTTAGGAAAATAATCAATCAAACAAAACGGACGGTCGCCCGCTTTACGCTTATCCATGTACCTGCTGTAATTCTCAATTCCGCTACAATAGCCCAACTCACGCATCATTTCTAAATCAAAATTTGTGCGTTCTTCTAAACGTTTTGCCTCAAGGTGTTTGCCTATGCTTCTAAAGTATTCCAATTGCGCCATCAAATCATCTTGTATATCGCGTATGGCGGAGTTAAGTTGATCTTTGGGTGTTACATACATATTTGCCGGAAAGATAGCAATATCACTCACACGCTCTTGAAGCTTGCCAGAAACAGGATCTATCACCGCAATTTCTTCAATTTCGTTTCCAAAAAAAGTTATTCTAAAAGCAAAATCAGCATAAGCCGGAAATACATCTAGTACATCACCTTTAACCCTAAAATTTCCCCTATTAAAATCGGCTGTAGTGCGCGAGTATAAAGAATCAACCAAGGCATACAACACATTATTGCGTGGTATTTTTTGGGATTGATGAAGGCGAATAATACTGCTCTCATAATCTTTTGGATTTCCTGCTCCGTAAATACAACTAACCGATGCAAGTACAATCACATCCCTACGGCCAGATAGAAGCGAAGAGGTGGTTTTTAACCTTAGTTTTTCTATTTCTTGATTAATGGCTAAATCTTTTTCTATATACGTATTGCTTGATGGAATAAAAGCTTCGGGTTGATAATAATCGTAATAAGAAACATAATATTCAACAGCATTATCAGGGAAAAACTGTTTAAACTCGCCATACAACTGGGCTACTAAGGTTTTATTATGACTAATAATTAAAGTGGGTTTTTGAACCTGCTCTATAACATTGGCCATGGTAAAAGTTTTACCCGAGCCTGTAACCCCTAATAATGTTTGGTGCTTATTGCCTTGATTGGCGGCCTCTACCAATTGCTTTATTGCAGAAGGTTGGTCGCCTGCAGGGGTATATTCTGATGTTAATTTAAATGTCATAATTGCCGAACAAAGCTAATAAAAGTAAATGAACTATTTGGATGAAATTGCCCATAAAACATACAAGTTGCAAAACATAGGCGCCTACTATAAATCTTGGTTTTATCATACTTAAGATTAGCTATAATTTTTGTCAAATATTCAACTTACTAATTGTGGTTTTCGTTCTTGGGGTTGGCCACCCCAAACCCGCCTAACTTTTTAACTCGTTGTTGTTTATTGTTTTTTGCCACGTTGATTGCTATGCAGTTGTCTTGAAACAAAAAGTTAGCAAAAGATTCAAGGCTGCCGATAATTTTACTACAATCTATACCGAAAGCATGTCTGTAAAAGCACAAATTACATGTGCTTAACAGCCATTGCATCGGCATAAAACCACAATGTATTTCTTTATAATATATTTATCTAGGTTTCACTCAAATTAATACTCGAACAATCCAAGGCGCTGCGTTTCAGGATTGCTTTCACAAACCCACTTCACAAACATCCTCTTTGATTGTTAAGTAAAATTATCAGATGCCGTTTAATAGTCCTTCTAAATTGGTACGGGTGAAACTCAATAATAAAGATTTAGCATTGCTTTTATTTGATTAAGACGAATAATGAATGAGTTGCGATTCTAATTTTAGGAACAACAAAATAAATTGATAATAAAAAGCGAATTGAGCAATATGATTATTCACGAAAATAAAATTGCCCATAAAACACAAACCCCCGATTAATTAAAACCGGGGGTTTTGTGTTACTTATAAACCCTAACCTTTATGAAAAGTAATTATTAAATACATATACTAAACGCAAAATTGTGTTTGATGTTTTAATTGTTATTGTAAAAAAAATAGGACAAAAAAAACGTGTTGATTTTCGTCAACACGTTTTGCATAATTTTAAAACAATATTAACTATAACAAATGTTTTTCGGCATGGTATGATGAACGAACCAATGCGCCTGACTCAACATATTTTAAGCCCATTTTTAGGCCTTCTTCTTTATAATAATCAAACTCCTCAGGGGTTACAAAACGCTCTACATTTAAGTGCATTTTAGTTGGCTGCAAGTATTGCCCAAGTGTTACCACATCGCAACCCCATTCCTTTAAATCGTTTAGCACTTCTAATACTTCGTCTTTGGTTTCGCCCAAGCCAAGCATAATGCCCGATTTTGTTCTTAAACCACGTTCTTTAGTTTTTAAAATTTGTTCTAAACTACGTTCGTATTTGGCCTGCGGGCGTACTTTTCTGTACAAACGTTTTACGGTTTCCATGTTATGCGAAACCACTTCAGGTTTTTCATCAATTACTTGGTACAATAAATCCCAATTTGATAAAAAATCTGGAATAAGTGTTTCCATAGTTGTGTTTGGGTTTAATTCTTTTACCATTCTAATGGTATCAGCCCAAACTTTTGCGCCTTTGTCTTTTAATTCATCACGATTTACAGAGGTAAGTACCGCATGTTTTACGCCCATTAAACGTATGGCTTCTGCCACACGTAAAGGCTCAGTTAAATCATACTCTTGCGCCCTGCCAGTGGCTACTGCACAAAAACTACAGCTACGTGTACATACATTTCCTAAAATCATAAAAGTTGCAGTACCCGCACCCCAACACTCGCCCATATTGGGGCAACTGCCGCTTTCGCAAATGGTATGCAATTTATACTCGTCAACTATTTTACGTACGTTTCGGTAATTTTCTCCAGTAGGTAATTTTACTTTTAACCATGATGGTTTTTTTATACGTTCTTCTGCTAAAGTTGGTAATTCAATCATAAAAAAAATCTATCTATTTTGTCCAAATGTAACCCCTATAAATAAGGTTAAAAAAATATTATTGTTTGATGTTAATTCTTCAGCCATTAAAGGCAATGGTTTTGCAAACACATCAACACAAAAGCCTGCTTCAATACTTGTAAATGCATCAGGATATTCGCCCCACTCTACCGATAAGCTGTTTTTAAAATGACCACCAACTTTTGCTGTCAGTTCATTAAATCCACGTGTAAAAGTAGCATTGCCATAAATGGTAAAAGGAGTGGTATGTGTGTTTACTGGTTCGTATTTTTCAGTTGCAATATAATCTTGCCCGCTGGGGTCTTGCGATGATTTAAATACATCAATGTAAATTGGTTTAAGCAGGGCAGTAGTAACTCCAAACGAATAGTTGTAATGCAACGAAACGGCATTTTTATAATCACGGGTAGTAATAAAAACATTTTGTCCGTAGCCGGATCTTAAAAAAAATGCCATATTAATTCGGCCTGGTGTGTATTGTTTTGGGTTGTCAGATTGGCCATAAACACGCTCTTCTTTTGGGTGCCTTATACGCGATAAATCAATATCAAAACCATTTTTTACAAGAGCTGTTTTTTGCCACAGGTATTTAAAGTTTAAGCCACCTAAGGCAGCACTATTTAAATGTGCACCATACTGAATTCGCTTACGGTACATTAAAGTAGGATCGGTTATTAAATCATTTTGAGCTACAGCTTCAAAACCGATTAATAATAAAACTAATGTACATAATTTGGCAACCCCACTCATGCGTATATATTTGAAAGTTCAAAAATACAAAAATTATGCATACTTCGGAGGTGATTTATTTAGGAGATTTGCGCACCAAGTCAACCCACGTTGCGAGTGGCGAACAAGTAATTACTGATGCACCAATTGATAACAATGGCAAGGGAGAAGCTTTTTCGCCAACTGATATGATGGCTACATCGCTAGCGCAGTGCATGTTAACCATAATGGGAATAGAAGCCAATAAGCTTGGAATTGATATTGCAGGCACAAAAACACTGGTTACCAAAAAGATGAATTTAAGTCCGCGTAAAGTTGCAATAATTGAAATTGTTTACACCATACCAAAATCGGTAATTGATTATAAAAGTGAATTAGAGCAAGCCGCATTAAGTTGCCCAGTTGCTTTATCGCTGCATCCTGATGTAAAACAAAAAATAACCTTTAATTACGATTAATTAAAAAGGCTACTCCAGTTTATACTATACTTTGGGCAAGAGCCCCTGCAAGAACTTAAACTTACCGTTACTATTGCAAAAGCAGCTATAATTACAATTTTTTTCATATTTAATTTCAATGCCACAAAGTTATACAAATCTTCATCAATCTGTTTTAGATGTAAACATCACTAATCTTGTAGCGTTCACAAAATTATACAGCAAAACCCAGCGTATTGGTTACTTAAAAAACACCTATAACACCCATGCAATTTTTTTTGAAGAGCAAATTGAATTGTTTGATAAAGCACAGAAAAAACTACCATCTTGGGTAGCAAAGGGCTGTTATTTTACTCGAAAAAGCTTAGAACAATGTAGCTCTATTCCGTTGGCTAACTTTAAAACCAATTTATTTTTGGGAGATGTTTTGGTTGATTTAAGTGCTGGATTAGGTGTTGATGATGTTGCATTTGCAAATAGTTTTAAACAAGTAATTGGAGTGGACCCTGATAAAGATTTAAACCAAATAGTTAGGTTTAATTTTAATAAACTAGGTGTAACAAATATTATTAGGGTTGATGCAAAAGCCGAAGATTATTTATCAAATAATGCCCAAATTGCCGATGCTTATTATATTGATGCAGACAGAAGGCCAACCAGTAAGGTAAAAACGTTTTCGTTGGTTGATGCAACACCAAATGTGTTAGCAATTGTACCCAAATTAGTAGATCAAGGAAGCACCGTTTTATTAAAGCTTTCTCCAATGGTAGATATTGCCTATTTGTTTAAAACTTTTGCCAATATTGAAATGGTATATGTAGTGGGATTAAAAAACGAAGTAAAAGAAGTGTTGGTAGTAATGCACAAAAATGCACTATCTGAGCATCAAAACATTCGGGCAATTCAAGTTAATGAGCAAGGGGAAGTTGAGTGTCAATTTCCTGAAAATGCTGTCTTAAATCAAGCAGATGTTATTGGTGTAGATTATTTTTATGAACCATCAAACATGGTTATTAAAGCAGGTTTAAGCGTTAATTATGCCAATGCTTGTGGAATAGATATTGTTGCTAAAAATAGCCATTATTGCACAGCAAATTTTGCTGTAAATAATTACTTTGGGCGTATGTTTAAGGTAATCAATCATCAGCCATTTAGTAAAACAACCATCAAACAATATTTAAAAACTAATCAAATTACCAAGGCCAATATTTCTGCAAGAAATTTTGTAACAACGGTTGATGAGTTAAGGAAAACATTTGCGTTAACCGAAGGTGGTGATGATTACATTTTTTGCACTACCAATGCTGCTAAAAATAAACTGTTTTGGCACTGTAAAAAAAATTAGTCTTCCATACGTTTTACCAGCATATACATATCGTTATCTAGTTTAAGGTATCCATACTCAAAACAAAAAACATAATGGGTGCCTACCTTTGTTGTGTAGGTGTGCGTGTGGTATCCAAAGTTATAGCCTTTGGTAATTAGTTTTTGGTAACTTACTTTTATTTTACCAATGTCATTTGGCACTAAAGTTTCCATAATGCGCCTGTTTTTTTTAAGGGCGTTTATAATTTCTTTTACTAATGGCGGTTCTGGATTTTGTAGGTTATTATATGTGGTGCGGCATTGGTCGTCACAAAATTTCTTATCCGACCGACCTCTTAACTCGTTATTGCAAGTAAGGCAATTATTAATTTTCATGGCAAATGGGGTTAGGTTTAGTAGTGTAAACTTCGTAAAAATAATTTAAAAAAACAACGCCCAACTTTTTAAGGGTTGGGCGTTTAGTTTAATTTATTTCGATACTTGTTGGCATTCGCATCTGTAAGCCTTCGTATTTTAAAAGTTTGGTTACTTGGTTATACCATTCATAATGCTCCCCAAATTTTTGCTTAGCCATATAAGTTGAAGCCTCATCACTCATGCTCGACATAAACGATTCAAAAGGATCCTTTTGTTCAGGATAATTGGTAATTCTATATTCTTTTAAGTTGCTTTTTTTAGCAGCAATTTCAATGGCTTTGTCTAACCCACCAAACTCATCAACTAATCCAATTTTTTTAGCATCCGTTCCACTCCAAACGCGGCCTTGAGCTATACTATCAACTTGTTCGGGTGTTAAGTTTCTGCCCTGAGCTACTTTATTAATAAATTCGTTGTAAATCTTATCAATGTACTTTTGTAAAATAGCTTGTTCGGCACCAGTTAATGGGCGGCTTGCAGTTCCCATGTCAGCATATTTTCCAAACTTTACTGTTTCCATATTTACACCAAGCTTGTCTTTAATTAACTTTTGTGCATTTACCAATAATGCAAATACACCAATGCTACCAGTAATTGTATTTTCTTGTGCTACAATCACATCAGCAGGTGCAGCAATAAAATATCCTCCACTTGCTGCTACAGCGCCCATCGATACAATTACGGGTTTTACTTTTTTAGTTAATACTACTTCGCGCCACATTACATCACTTGCCAATGCACTTCCGCCTGGAGAATTTATTCTTAAAACAACCGCCTTAATATTGCTGTCGTTTTTTGCCTTGCGTAAACTTTCTACAATAGTTGCCGATCCCATATTTTGGTCGCTGCTTTTACCACTTACAATATCACCCACACAATATATTACTGCAATTTTTTCTTTAACACTATAAGGTGTAGTTGTTACATTTTTTGCAACTTCTGTTGCCGATACAAACTTTACATCCTTAAATTTATCAACCCCAACTTTTTTGGTTAAAATATCTTGTACCTGGTCTTCAAATAACACATCCGTTATCATATTTAAACGTTTTGCATCCTCCGGACTTTGAATAGATAATTCATCCACCATTTGTTTAAGTTGATCCGGAGTAATTTTGCGCGATTTTGCAATTGCATTTATAAAGTTATCATACATGCCACCAAGGTATGCTTGTATTTGCTCACGGTTTGCATCACTCATTTTATCAGCAATTAAAGGCTCGCCAGCCGATTTAAATTTACCATGTCGGATTAACTGAGGTTCAACCCCAATTTTATTAAATAAACCTTTAAGGTAAGGCGTTGTGCTGCTAAATCCATCCATCAATAATTCGCCCGATGGGTTTAAGTAAATCTCATCTGCTACACTTGCTAAATAATAACTGTGTTCTTCTAATAATTCGCCATAAGCCACCACAAATTTCTTGCTGCTTTTAAAATCAAATAGCGCATTTCTTATGGCTTCTAAAGTTGCATAATCGTTTGGCGAAATACTTAAATTTAAATAAATACCCTTTATATTTTCGTTTTCTTTAGCACCTTTAATTGCAAGTAAAACATCATTTAATCCAGCCGATTTGTTGTTTTCGAACGTGTTGAAATTAAATTGTTCGAAAGGGTTTTTACTGGTGCGTTCTGGTATCATATAATCCAGTTTTAAAGTAAGCACACTGTTTGTTTCAATTGTTTTGTTATCACTATTTTGGGTTGATGCTACAAGCCCTCCAACAATACCTGCGATAATAAAAAACAGTAAAAATACTGAAATGATTACCCCAAAAATTGACGCAAGCATAAATTTAAAAAATTGTTTCATTATGATGTTGATTTATTAGTTACTAATTTTATGTGTTCTTTACAAAGTAACTATCTTTTTTGATAAGGATTGCAGCAATTGCCATAATTGGTTGTAATTGCGGTTAAATGGCGTTATTGGTTTAATATGTTGTTAAAAACTAATCGCATGTTATTTATAAGGTTCTCTTATTTTCGCACCATGGAATTTTCAACACTAACCGCCATTTCTCCTGTAGATGGCAGATACCGTAAACAAACTGAACAATTAGGTACATATTTTAGCGAGTTTGCCTTAATACAATACCGTGTATTGGTAGAAATTGAATACTTTATTGGATTAGCAGAGTTGCCTTTGCCTCAAATAAAAGGAAGAATTAGCGTGGCTGATAAACAAATATTACGCGAATTGTACACTAATTTTACCGAGCAAGATGCTTTACGTGTAAAGGAAATTGAAAAAACTACCAACCACGATGTTAAAGCGGTTGAGTATTTAATTAAAGAAAAAATGTTGGCCTTAGGTTTGGCAGACATTAGCGAATTTGTTCACTTTGGCTTAACTTCTCAAGATATAAATAACACAGCAATTCCATTAAGTATGATGGATGCTAATATTCAAACCATGTTGCCCGCTTTGGCCGAAGTTATTAAAAAGCTTAAAGCTTTAGCTAAAGATTGGAAAAATATTCCAATGTTAGCGCACACCCACGGACAACCAGCTTCGCCAACTAAATTAGGTAAAGAAATTTTAGTTTTTGTAGAACGTATTGAAAAACAAATGGCGCAACTAGAGGCCATTCCTTATAATGCAAAATTTGGCGGTGCTACAGGTAATTTTAACGCTCACCAAGTGGCATACCCCAAAATTAATTGGGTGGAGTTTAGTAATAAATTTTTAGACGGTTTAGGTTTAACCAGAAGTCAGTACACCACACAAATTGAGCATTATGATAATTTAGCAGCAATGTTTGATGCTTATAAGCGTATCAATACTATTTTGTTGGATATGAGTCGTGATTTTTGGCAATATATTTCGATGGAATATTTTAAACAGCAGTTAAAAAAAGGTGAAGTTGGTTCATCGGCTATGCCGCATAAAGTTAATCCTATAGATTTTGAAAATGCGGAAGGTAATTTAGGAATTGCAAATGCCTTATTCGAACATTTATCTGCAAAACTTCCTGTATCTCGTTTGCAACGCGACCTTACCGACTCAACTGTTTTGCGTAATGTTGGTGTGCCTTTAGCGCATACTTTAATTGCCTATAATAGTATTTTAAAAGGATTGGGTAAGTTATTGTTAAACGAAAAAGCATTACACCAAGATTTAGAAGATAATTGGGCAGTTTGCGCAGAGGCTATTCAAACGGTATTAAGGCGTGAAGGTTACCCTAAACCATACGAAGCTTTAAAAGATTTAACACGTACCAATGCCAAAATTAACCAAAAAAGTTTGCATGCTTTTATAGATAAATTAAAAGTAACAGCCAAAATAAAAACCGAACTAAAGAAAATTACACCACATAACTATACTGGAGTTTACTAATATTAAAACAAACAAAACAGAACAATGAAGTTGAATTTAAAAAGGCCCTTAATAGTATTTGATTTAGAAACTACAGGAACAAGTGTAAACAAGGATAGAATAGTGGAGTTTAGTTACATTAAGGTTATGCCTGATGGAACCGAAAATGTTAAAACCATGCGATTTAATCCTGAAATGCCCATTCCGCTTGAGGTAAGTTTAATACACGGTATTTATGATGAAGATATAAAGGACGCTCCGCTGTTTAAACAAAAAGCCAAAGAGTTGGCCGAAGAATTTAAAGGATGTGATTTTGCAGGATTCAATTCAAATAAATTCGACTTTCCGTTAATGGTTGAAGAGTTTTTAAGAGCAGGTGTTGAGTTTGATGTTGAGAATAGAAAGTTTGTAGATGCACAACGTATTTTCCACATGATGGAGCAACGTACCCTTTCGGCTGCTTATAAGTTTTATTGCAATAAAGAGTTGGTTAATGCACACAGTGCCGAAGCTGATACCATTGCAACACTTGAAGTTTTAAAAGCTCAAATAGAACATTATGAAGGCCTACAAAACGATGTAGAGTTTTTACATAACTTTACCAAACAAGATAAAAATGTTGATTTAGCTGGCCGAATGATTTATAACAATGACGGTAAGCCTGTAATTAATTTTGGTAAACATAAAGGCAAGTTGGTTGAAGAAGTTTTTAAAACCGACTACGGTTATTATGATTGGATGATGAATGGCGACTTTGCCGAAGATACCAAACGCAGGTTAACTCAAATTAAACTGCAAGCTTTTAAAAAATAAAATAACAATTGGAAAACTAAATGTTGTGCCTTGCAGCAAAAAAATGGTATTAAACAGTTCAATTTATGAACTGTTTAATACCAAAAATATCGAGGATTAAATTAGCCCCTTAATACAGCGCCCAATTCTTTTTCAAACTGTTTTATAAGTTTGTTCATGGTGTTGTCTATCTCTTCGTCAGTTAATGTTTTTTCTATGTTTTGCAGGATAAAACTTATAGCGTATGATTTTTTACCAGCAGCAATTTTATCACCTTCGTACACATCAAATACATTTATTTCTTTTAATAATTGTTGTTCGGTTTTACGTGCAAGTTTTTCAACTTCTGCATAAGTAGTTTTTGCATCTAATACCAAAGCTAAATCTCTTCTAACTGCCGGAAATGATGATATGGCTTGAAGTTTTAAAGATGTGCCAATGCTTAATTCATATATGTTATCCCAATTAAAATCGGCAAACCAAACCTCGTTTGTTAAATCGAATTGTTTGCGCGTTTTTGCATCAACCCCACCAAAAATAACTAAGGTTTTTTGCTGTGAAGTAATGGTGGTTTGATTAAGTAAAGTAGCGTTGTTATCTATACTAATATCAACTTTTTTAATACCAGCTTTTTTAAGTAAATTATTTACTAATGATTTTACGGTAAAGTAGGTGTTTTCTTTAGCAGCACCATGCCAACTTTCGCCTTGTTTTTTGCCATTGGTAAACACACTTAAATGCATGGTTTCTTTATAACCATCGGCACTTGTTTGATAAGTTTTTCCAAACTCATACAAATGCATATCAGTAGCTTTACGGTTGTTGTTATATTGCAATACTTCTAATCCGTTGTATAGCATACCCAAGCGCATAATATTTAAGTCGCTACTTAATGGATTTAATAATTTAACCGCATTTGGTAAATCGGCTTCGTTATAATAAGCACTTTTTGTAATGCTATTATTAAGCATTTCGTTAAAGCCATTATCCGTTAAATAATCACTTAATTTATTGCGCAATGCAAACTGTGCATTCTCTGCACTATTACCAACAGATGAAGTTACACGTGTTGGTATTTCTATTTTATTTAACCCATAAATACGTAATACTTCTTCGGCAACATCTGCATGTCTGGTAACATCAGTTCTATATGCTGGCACATCAATAATTAGGGTCTCGGCTGTTTCGTTTATTAAGGTAAAATCTAATGCCAATAAAATACGTTTAATTTCGGTTACTTCAATTTTTTGCCCAATTAATCTCGTAAATTTAGCTAAGTTAAAATCAACCCTAACCAACTTTACTGGGCTTGGATAAACATCAACCACAGCACTGCTTACTTCGCCTCCTGCAACTTCTTGAATCAATTCAACCGCACGTGCCAAAGCTTTAATGGTTATTTCAACATCAGTACCACGTTCGTATCTAAAACTTGCATCAGTATTTAAACCGTGGTGTTTGGCCGTTTTACGCACCGAAGCAGGATTAAAAGTAGCACTTTCAATAAAAATTTCGGTGGTATTGGCATTCACTCCGCTGTGCAAACCTCCATAAACACCAGCAATGGCAACAGGTTTTTCGCCATCGCATATCATACACTCATTGCCTGTTAAGGTGCGTTCTACTTTATCTAATGTTATAAATTTTGAACCAGCATTTGCCTTTTTTACTACAATGGCATTGTTGGCCAAAGTTGCTGCATCAAACGCATGTAAAGGCTGACCGATATCGTGCATTACATAATTGGTTACATCTACAATATTATTAATGGGCGAAATGCCAATTACACGCAAACGATTTTGTAACCAAGTTGGCGATTCTTTTACTGTAATTCCGCTTACACATACCCCGCTGTACCTTACGCAATCTGTATCTTGTATGGTAACGTTTATTTTGTTTGATTTTATTAGTGGAATTTCAAAGGCAGAAGTTTTTATATCGATATTAGTTACCGCACGTAAATCTCTAGCAACACCTAGATGTGAAGCCGCATCACCACGATTTGCAGTTAAGCCAATTTCAATTAAATAATCGCTATAGTTTTCGAAATATTTGGTAGCAGGTGTTCCTGTTTTACAATCCTTTGGCAACACCAAAATTCCATCATGACTTTCGCCTAAGCCTAATTCATCTTCGGCACAAATCATTCCTTCACTTACTTCGCCTCTAATTTTCGATTTTTTTATCTCAAATGGTTCTCCTTTTGTGGGGTGAACTGTGCAGCCAACCGTGGCTACTAAAACTTTTTGTCCGGCTGCTACATTTGGCGCACCACATACAATGTGCAATAACTCGGGCGCACCTACATCAACTGTTGTAACACTTAATTTATCGGCATTAGGATGTTTGGCACAAGTTTTTATTTCGCCAATTACAATTCCAGCCAATCCACCTTTTATGCTATTGTATGGTTCAATACTTTCTACCTCTAGTCCTGTATCCGTTAATAGTTCATCTATTTTTTGAGGAGTAAGGTTAGTTTCTATAATTGTATTTAACCAGTTGTATGATATTTTCATGTGATAATTGAGTTATGCTATGCCAAAAGGCATTTTTTAAGTTTGCGAAAATAAGCTTTTACAGCACAGCCACAAGGGAGTTTTTTTATAGCGAAACACTTGGTTTGGTTTGATGACGTGGATAAATGACATGCATGTATATTAATTAACTTAAATGTGCATATCTTAACTGATTATCGTTTATTAAATGAAAGTTTTTAACTGTTATTTTGCTAAAAAATCATCAATGCCAAAAACTACACTTGTATTAGGGGCAACACCCAATACCGATAGGTATGCATACAAAGCCACAGAAATGTTACTAAAATATGGACATCCAGTGGTGTTATATGGAATTAAAGCGGGTGAAATTGCTGGAATAACAATTCAAAACAAAGCGCCACAACAAGAAGTTGATACAGTAACACTTTATGTTGGGCCACAAAATCAACCAGCCTATTACGATTACATTATTGGATTAAAACCTACACGTGTAATATTTAATCCAGGTACAGAAAACCCAGAGTTTGAAAATAAATTAAAACATCATAACATTGAACCCGTAATTGCTTGTACCCTGGTAATGCTTGCTACTGGTCAGTATTAAATACCATCAACCCAAATAATTTTTGAGCAAAACAATATGAAAAAAAGTATACAATTTGTAGTAGTAATGGTAGCATTGGTTGCCGTAGCTTGCCAATCGCCTAAAGAACAAGCATTAAAAGAAATAGAAGCATTACAAGTGCAAGACAGTGTGTTTAGCATAGATAATATGGCTAAAGAAAAAGATGCATATTTGGCTTTTGCCGATAAATATCCAGATGATGAGCGCACTCCAGAGTTTTTATTTAAGGCCGGTCAAAGTCTTGGTGCTATTGCTTCTCAGAGTAAAGATGTAAAACAACACGAAGAAGCTATTGCGGTTTTTAAACGTTTACAAGATAATTATCCTAAACACCATTATGCCGAAGAAGCTTTGTTTTTAACAGGTTTTGTTTACGAAAATCATATTGGTGATTTAGAAAAAGCTAAAGCCACTTATCAAGAGTTTATTAATAAATATCCAAATAGCGAGTTGGCCGAAGATGCTAAAATCACTATTCAACACCTGGGAATGCCGGCTGAAGAGATTCTAAAAAATACACAACAAAATATAGCTGCTGATAGTAGTTTGGTAAAGTAGGCTTTAGTTATTATCGGTAATAGCTTTAGAAAACTCCTTATTTAATAAATCAATTATTGCTGTGCGCGACAAGTTTTCTAAAATTTGACCTTGCTTAGCAATTGATATATTTCCACGTTCTTCGCTAACTACTAAAGCTATGGCATCTGTTTGTTCGGTAATGCCTATGGCTGCTAAATGTCTTAGTCCGTAGTTGCTTTGATGAATTGGGTTTTCGCTAACGGGTAAAACAGAGTTTGCCACTTTAATTTTATTGTTTACGATAATTACTGCACCATCATGCAGTGGACTATTCTTGTTAAAAATACTCAATAATAATTTTCTGTTTATTTGTGCATCAAGCATTTCGCCACTATCTCCAATAAACTTCATTTCACTAGTTTTTGGAAAAATAATTAATGCACCTGTATAGCTTGTAGCCATAATTTCGCAA
This sequence comes from Bacteroidia bacterium, assembly GCA_018058165.1. GTDB lineage: Bacteria > Bacteroidota > Bacteroidia > UKL13-3 > UKL13-3 > UBA6183. The sequence continues at coordinate 1,922 of JAGPCI010000026.1, read as the reverse complement.
GCATCAATTATATCATCATAATTGGTACTAATGTGTTTTTCTACTTTCCAGTTCCAAGGTAAAAACCTAAAAACTGATCGGTTATTATTTGCCAATCGTCCTCTACCAAGCAATAACAAAAACTTTCTAATTTCTTGTTGAAATACAATTAAAATAGCCAGAAATCCAACCTTGGTAAACTCGCCCAAAACGTTTTCCATTAAAGGCATTTTTAAAAATCGCACTACTATCCACGCAATATAAATGGTAAGCAAACCAGCCATCATATTAAATGCCAAACTACCTTTTAATAAGCTGTAAAGTTTATACAGCACCGCTAATAATAATAGCAGGTCAATTAAATTTACAATGGTAATGGGGTAGTTATAAAATTTAAAAATCTCCATAAGTTGCTTTTACAAGGTTAATACATTCTATGGCTTCTTTAACATCGTGTACCCGTAAAATTTTTGCTCCCTTAATTAATGCAATTGTATTTACTACGGTTGTGCCGTTTAGTGCTTCTTGTGCATTGGTATTGGTAATGTTTTGAATCATTTTTTTGCGCGAAACACCAACCAATACAGGCAATCCAATAGCGTTTAAATCATACAAATAATTAAGTAACTCATAATTTTGCTCAAGTGTTTTTGCAAAACCAAAACCAGGGTCAATTATTAAATCAACAATACCTGCTTGTTTTGCTGCTGCTATACGTTGGTTAAAATATTCCAGTACCTCTAAAGTAACATTATTGTATTGAGCAAATTGATGCATGGTTTGCGGTGTACCACGTTTGTGCATCATAATGTAAGGTACATTTTTAAATGCTGCTACCGTTTGTAACATTTCAGGGTCGTCTTCGCCACTGCTAATGTCATTAATTATGCTTGCACCTGCGCTTACGGCTTGTTTGGCCACTTCGGCTCTAAAGGTATCTATAGATATAATTGCGTTTGGTAAATGTTGATGTAAATGGCTAATTGCAGGTAAAACTCTTTTTAGTTCTTCGGTTACGGTAACATCTGCCGCACCTGGTCTTGAGCTGTATCCACCCACATCAATAATTGTAGCACCTTGGTTAATCATAAACTGTGCTTTTGCTAAAATTTCATCAAGTTGTGCCGTTCTGCTGCCTTCAAAAAAACTATCAGGAGTAATATTTAAAATGCCCATAACTATTGGTTGGTTTAAAACCAGCAGTTTACCACCACAGTTTAGGGTTATTTTTGCATTAGGGGTTTGTAATTTGGGTATGTCCATTATTTTTGTGTGCTTTACAAATTAAACATTACCATTTTGATAAATCAAACATCAACCCAATACGATACAATAATAAATAAATGTCGCCACATCTTTTTAAGCAAAAGTAAGGATTATGGTACATCTTGGCGGGTAATGAGATTAAGTTCTATAGCCGATCAAATTTTTATTAAAGCGCAACGTATTCGCACTATCGAAGAAAAAGGTAACCAACAAATAGATGAAGGGGCCGAAAGTGAGTTTATGGGAATTATAAATTACTGTGTAATTGGTTTGATACAAATGGAGTTGAAAAACGAAGCCAGCTTAGAGGTTGATATGGATAACTTAACCCAATTGTATGATAAACACGTGCAAGAAACCAAAACTTTGATGATGCAAAAAAACCATGATTACGGTGAAGCTTGGCGCGATATGTTGGTGAGTACATTTACCGATATGATTTTGATGAGGTTGTTGCGCATTCGCCAAATACAAACGGCCAATGGACAAACCATTATGAGCGAAGGTATTGATGCAAATTTGCAAGATATGATGAACTACAGCGTGTTTGCCTTAACACATTTAACCGATAAGGTTAAGTAAAACTTATTAAGTAAAAACTAAGTTTAATAGCATAGGGTTTTAAATAACTTTGTGCGTAAATTAAGTAAATTTTTAAACAATTATTACATGAGAGC